>CALFEA010000231.1 GCA_937950385.1 uncultured Altererythrobacter sp.
CTGGCGCATCGGTTGGGTATTACGTTTGTGGCCGCCAGTCATTTACGCTGCTTATCTAAATCATTTAACTCCTGCCCGG
The DNA here is from genome assembly GCA_937950385.1 of uncultured Altererythrobacter sp. Lineage (GTDB taxonomy): Bacteria > Pseudomonadota > Alphaproteobacteria > Sphingomonadales > Sphingomonadaceae > Erythrobacter. The sequence continues at coordinate 80 of CALFEA010000231.1, forward strand.
CCTCCAATGGAACGGTATCGGGAGCCTTATGCTCTAGTTGGCTCGGGTCGGGCGTCCGCGTCGCAGCGTTTCCAGCCTCAACATTGCCGACAATGGCTTGGCCGCCCTTCTCGACGCGAATATGCTCAACCGTAACCTTCTGCTGACCTTTTCCGCGATGTTTGTTGAGCGTTTCAAGCTGCTTGGCATAAAGTGACATAAGTTTATGAGCATGCTTCAATGCCATGTCGCGACCATCAAAGGTCTGATTGGGTAAAGCTGCTCGCCGCAAACATTCCATCGCCGCGAAGTGTGAGCCAACCATTTGTTCAGCCAGCATTCCTTCCGCACCGTCGGTTGGTTTCAAACTATTAAAGTGATCTATGGCGCGAGCTATTGTTACATCTTTCTCTTGCTTGCTTAAACCTTCAGGCCGCCAGATAATATTTGCGATTTCGTTGATGCGGCTCTGAAGGATTGCGACCTCATCTATGTCTAGCAACTTGCGTACGCCCTCCGCTGTCAGCAATGTATGCGTGGGCAATGGTTCCATAGACTTTTGTTTTTTCTTGGGCATTCCGAACTCGTCCAGCTAATATCTAAGGATAACATAAAATGAAGACAAAATCAGCGTAAGAAGAAGAAATGTCTACGGTGCATAGGGTTGTTCCTCAGAAAACTTTTGAGATACCCCCTCAATGTCGGTCGGCAAAAAAGCAAACCCTTAGAAATCAGGGCTAGTCCTGCACCCCCTCGCCCGATAATGTCGACTGGCGATCAAGTAGTGAAGCAGTGCCAAAACAAATATCGATCCCATACTTGCAAGGGTTTTGCGCAAGCGCGGCATAGCGGTTGCATGGCAAACGCTCACCCACTCTAAGCTGGCAACGCTTTCTGTTTCCACTCGACCCTTGTTAAAAGCGGCGGTAACGAGCAATGAGAATTAAATCGCAAACCGCATAGCACAAAGTGCTTCGTAAGTTCGATGTGCAATCATGTGTTTTTAAGGGAGGGCTGACAATTTATTCGCTAATTTTCAGCATCTTGGGTTGGTTCGTCGCTTTGCCGCGTAGAGCAAAGCAAGGCATTATCCTCTCGATAGACGTGTTCTTGCTGCTGCAAGCGGCTTGGATTTCCTATTCTCTGCGGATTGGTGTGTTCATCTATTGGAACGATTCGGTTGCCAAGATAATCGCGCTGACATTGCCCACGGCGGTCGTATTGTTCGTCGCCACCGGCGTTTACAGCACAATTTTCCGCTATGCAGGCATTGGAATGATGCGCCGCTTGGTGCGCACATTTGTCCTTTATAGTTTTGTCATCACTGTCGCGATCACAGTGGGCGGCATTTCCGGCATTCCTCGCACGATCGGCATTCTCCAGCCCCTGGTCTTTTTCCTATTGGTCATGGGCGCGCGAATTGCCATTCGCTTTGTCATTGTCGAGCTGTTGGGTCGCCACACATTCGATGGCAAGGTTAAGCGCGTGCTGATTTACGGCGCGGGCAATGCAGGCCAGCAAATCGCCAGTTCCTTGCGCACAGAGCCTGAGATTAATGTTGTTGGCTTTGTCGATGATGACAAACAAAAAGCGCGCCAATCGCTGGATGGAACTTCAATCTGGTGGAGCGGCGATATTGGCCAAATTATTGCTGAGAAAAAAGTCACCGATGTCTTTCTCGCGATTCCCAGCACATCGCGCCGCAAACGGCGCGCCATTGTCGAAAGTTTGGGCACATTTAAAGTCATTGTGCAAACTCTGCCGCAAGTGCGTGATCTTGCGGATAGCAGCGTCACCATCGATGATGTTCGCCCGGTTGAGATTGAAGATTTACTCGGGCGCGAACCGGTTGCACCGGACAACGATCTGCTGGGCCGCACCGTGCTTGGCAAAACGGTCATGGTCACAGGCGCGGGCGGCTCAATCGGCAGCGAGCTGTGCCGACAGATCGCCAGCATTGGTGCAGCCCAATTAATCCTGTTCGAAATTTCCGAATTCTCACTCTACAAAATCGAACGCGAATTGCTCGAGGCAAATGCCAATGCGCTCGAGATTGTGCCCATCCTCGGGTCGGTCACGGACCGGCAGAGACTGGATGAAGTCTTCGCACAAAACACCATCGACACTGTCTTTCATGCCGCCGCTTACAAACATGTGCCGCTGGTCGAGGCCAATCCAATTGAGGCAATTCGCAACAATATCATCGGCACGCAGGAACTCTCAGACGCAGCAGCAGCAGCCAAAATCTCCGATTTCATCCTGATCAGTACGGATAAAGCTGTACGCCCCACCAATGTCATGGGCGCAACCAAACGCGCCGCTGAACAAATCCTGCAAAGCCATGCGGAACGATCAAAAAGCACCCGCTTTTCCATGGTGCGCTTTGGCAATGTGCTCGGCTCCAGCGGCTCTGTTGTGCCCTTGTTCCGCGCGCAAATCGAAGCAGGCGGTCCGATCACTCTTACCCATAAAGACATCACCCGCTATTTCATGACCATTCCTGAGGCAGCTGGATTGGTCATCCAAGCCGCTGGCATGGCTGAGGGCGGTGAGATGTTTGTGCTCGACATGGGCAAGCCGATTACAATCGAGAAATTGGCCCGCACCATGGTGCAATTGAGCGGTCTGACGGTGCGCGATATGACCAATCGCGACGGCGATATTGAGATTGTTGAAGTCGGCCTGCGCCCTGGTGAAAAGCTGTTTGAAGAGCTGCTAATCGGCGAAGCGCCGCAAACCACACAGCATCCACGCATCATGATGGCACATGAACATTTTGCAAAAATGACGGTAATTCAGTCATTATTAGGAGAAATGCGGCTATGCCGCGATGGCGAACAAGCCATTGCTTTGTTAAAGCAGTTGGTTCCTGAATTTGATCATCGCCCTTTGGGATCAGAAGCGCCCGGTAAACACAGCGCGCCTGAAGCCCAAAATGATGGTTCGGTTCAGCAAGCCGCGGAATAAACCGCTTCTGAATTGGATTACGCCTTGCGCAAAGTACTGATCACTGGAACCGCCGGATTTATCGGCTTTCATCTTGCAAAATTGCTCCTCGCCGAAGGGTTCGCTGTAGTCGGCTATGACGGCATGACCGATTATTATGATGTGCGGATCAAGCAAGGCCGCCATCAAATGCTGCTCCAGAATGAGCATTTCAAAGCCCGCGAAGGCATGTTGGAGGATTTCGACACGCTTCACGCACTCTGCATGGCGGAAAAGCCCGATGTCATCGTGCATTTGGCCGCACAAGCAGGGGTGCGTTACAGCCTTGAAAACCCGCGCGCTTATCTCGATTCCAATATCGTCGGTACTTTCAATGTCATGGAATGCGCGCGCGAGCTTGGCGTTGATCATTTGCTGATGGCATCCACATCGTCGGTCTATGGCGCCAATGAGGAAATGCCCTTTGACGAGCGCGAGAAGGTCGAGACGCAAATGACCTTTTACGCAGCCACCAAAAAGGCGAATGAAAGCATGGGCCATTCCTATGCGCATTTGTGGAACCTGCCGACCACAATGTTCCGCTTTTTTACCGTTTATGGCCCGTGGGGACGGCCCGATATGGCGCTGTTCAAATTCACCAAAGGCATTTTGGAAGGCACGCCGATCGACATTTACAACAATGGCGAAATGTACCGTGATTTCACCTTTGTGACCGACCTCGTGCGCGGCATTCGCTTGCTGATCGATACACCGCCTGTGCGCCCTGAAAGCGCGCAGGACCTTGCGCCTTACGACAGCCTGTCACCAGCAGCGCCCTACCGAGTGGTCAATATTGGCAATTCCGACAAGGTGCGGCTGATGGATTTTGTCGAGGCAATTGAGGCAGAATGCGGGCGAGAGGCGGTTAAGAACTTCATGCCCATGCAAAAGGGTGATGTGCCCGCCACTTGGGCCGATGCGACCTTGCTCAAAGAGCTAACCGGCTACCAGCCGCAAACCAATGTGCGCGAAGGCATCAAGCAATTCGTCGCATGGTACCGCGACTATTATAAAGTCTAAATTTTAGCCTTCGGGAGGAGCGGTGAGATCCTGCGGTGCAGGCGCTGCTTCGCTCGCAGCCTCTGTTACAACCTCATCAGGCAGAGGCGCGGCGCGTTCGCGTTCCAACCGCTCTAAATAGGCGTTTTCAAGCTTCTCAACGCGCGCTTGTTGTTCGGCTGCATCCTCGTCAATCGTCGACAGACGTTCCTCGCGTGCCGCTGCGATCAATTGTGCAAAGCGGACATTGGAACTGCCACGCTTTTCAGCATAGGCTGCATCGATCATTTTCTGCGTGCAGCCAGTTAGCCCGCCAGCGCCCGTTGGACTGCAAGAATGCGTACCAAATTCGCCAATGAATTTCAGGCTCTCAACCCGTTCGGCCCATGATTTGTTATCCGGGCTGTCGCTGGTGCGCAGATTGCTGGGAATGCGGAAGCGCTCTGCTTCGACCAAAATTTCGCAAATGACGATTTCATCGCCAACCGGCTGA
>CALFEA010000232.1 GCA_937950385.1 uncultured Altererythrobacter sp.
CTGAGGGTTTGACGCAAGTCTCCGCAGCCCCAGACCTTCCCCCTGAAATAGCCGCATGGTTTACTGGCCGCGATTGGCGCGTGCGGCGGCACCAGTTGGATATGCTCAGCGCCGCGCTTAGCGGTAAACATGCATTGCTGGTCGCGGATACAGGCGCGGGTAAGACGCTGGCAGGCTTTTTGCCAACGCTTGCTGATTTCTGCCCATCTGTATTGGGCGATGATGGGCCGCATGAGGGCCTGCACACGCTCTATATCTCGCCATTGAAGGCGCTTGCCCATGATGTGCAGCGCAATTTGATTACGCCGGTGGAGGAGATGGGGCTGAGCGTGCGGATTGAAACGCGCAGCGGGGATACGCCGTCTGATCGCAAGAAGCGCCAGCGCTCAAAGCCGCCGCATATATTGCTGACTACGCCGGAGAGCCTGTCGCTGCTGCTGTCCTATCCGGAAAGCTTTGGCCTGTTCGCAGGGCTGAAGCGCGTGGTTGTGGATGAGGTGCATGCCTTTGCCACCGGTAAACGCGGCGATCTCCTCGCGCTTTCGCTTGCCCGCCTGCAAGCGATTGCACCCGATATGCAGCGCGTCGCTTTGTCGGCCACGGTTGCCGATCCGGAAGCCTACCGCGCATGGCTCGCGCCGCACGGCGATATTGATAACGTGGCTTTGGTGACGGGTGAGGAGGGTGCTGACCCTGATCTCGAAATCCTGCTGCCCGATGGCGAGCGCGTGCCATGGGGCGGGCATGCGGGGCGCTGGGCGATCCCGCAATTGATGGATCAGATTAAGGCGAACCGCACGACGCTGATCTTTACCAATACGCGCTTTTTGGCCGAGTTCATCTTCCAGCTCTTGTGGGAAGTGAACGAGGACAACCTACCCATCGGCATCCACCACGGTAGCCTATCAGCAGAGGCGCGGCGCAAGGTTGAAGGCGCAATGGCGCGCGGCGAATTGCGGGGGTTGGTGTGTACTTCCAGCCTCGATCTTGGCGTGGATTGGGGCGACATTGATATGGTCGTGCAAATGGGCGCACCCAAGGGCTCATCGCGGCTTTTGCAAAGGATCGGGCGAGCGGGCCACCGGCTGGATGTATCAAGCCGCGCTTTGCTGGTTCCCGGCAATCGGTTTGAGTTTTTGGAAGCGACAGCGGCCAAAGATGCGGTGGACGAAGGGCAGCGCGATGGCGAGGATTTCCGCGAGGGAGGCTTGGATGTACTTGCTCAACATGTGATGGCCTGCGCCTGTGCCGCGCCATTTCGTGAAGGGGAATTGCTGGCCGAAATACGCTCCAGTCTCGCCTATGCTTGGGTCGATGCGGAAGGCTTTGCGCGCGTCATCAGCTTTGTCGAAAATGGCGGCTATGCGCTGAAAGCCTATGACAAGTTCAAGCGGATCACGCGGGATAAGGATGATGAGGGCGAGCCCGTATGGCGGCTCACCCATCCCCAGCATGCCGCGCGCCACCGGATGAATGCGGGCATTATTGTGGATGCAGAAATGCTGACCGTGCGGTTTAAAAACGGGCGCAAACTGGGGCGGGTGGAGGAACGCTTTGCCGCGACATTATCTCCGGGCGATACGTTCTTTTTTGCAGGCACATCGCTGGAGGTGGAAAGCCTCAAGGATATGGATTTGATCGTCCGTGCGGCGAAAAAATCGGCGACGATCCCAAGCTATGGCGGGCTGCGCCTGCCTATATCGACGCATTTGTCGGGCCGCGTTCTCGCCATGCTGCAGCACCGGGCAAGTTGGGCGCGCTTTCCTGATGATGTGCGCGAATGGCTGGAGATGCAGGATTACCGCAGCCAAATGCCGGGGCCGGGCAAATTGCTGGTCGAAAGCTTTCCCCATCACCGCAAACATTATAGCGTCTATTATACGTTTGAGGGGTGGAATGCGAACCAATCGCTCGGCATGCTGATTACGCGGCGGATGGAGGAGATGGGCCTCGCGCCGGGCGGATTTGTCGCCAATGATTATTCGCTCGCCGTATGGGGATTGAAGCCGGTCGCCGACCCGCGCCCGCTGCTTTCGCCCGATATTCTCACCCATGAGTTTGTCGATTGGGTGCAGGAATCCCATTTGCTGCGCCGCGCATTTAGGGAAGTCGCAGTGATCAGCGGGCTGGTTGAGCGGCAACATCCCGGCAAGCGCAAGTCGGGTAAGCAGGTCACCTTCTCAACCGATCTGATCTTCGATGTGCTGAAGAAATATGAGCCTGATCATGTGCTGATGCAGGCCGCATGGGCCGATGCGCGCGCGCGGATGACAGACGTAGGCCGGCTCGCGGATTTGCTAGAGCGATCCGCCGATGAGCTGGTGCATGTGGAGCTGGAGCGGGTCAGCCCAATGGCCGTGCCGACCATGACAATGATTGGCCGCGAGGCGGTTCCGCAAGGGGCGGTGGATGAGGAATTGCTGCTGGAGGCCGAGACGCTGGCGGGTGAGGCTATGCGGGTTTAGGACGCGGGTTTAGGACGCGGGTTTAGGAGGCGGGTTTAGTGCGCTCGAGCTATTTGCTTGCCCCCTTGCTTGGACACTGTGCTGCCGAAGCCTTAGCAATCTGAGCCTGGTCATGAGGGCTAATTGGTTTTATTGAATCAAAATCAATGCTGAGAGAAGTGACAAAGCTGGGGGGACTGGAGCTGGACCGAAGGGCGCTATCAAAACTTGCATGGTCTTCTAGGCCATCCAGTTTGAACCAAGTGACGTTCGCGGCTTGAATGGATTGCACTATCCTCATTGCAAAATCGTAACTTACATTCGGGTCGGGCTCGAATTTAAGCAGTGGTTTCGGTGAGGCCTGCTCCATGCGCATAAGCAACAAATTCAGATGATACGATGTGATCTGCTCGCAGTTCCAAAGGATGCGCTCATCCGCTGTCACGGAGACTTCATTAATTATCGTGTCATTGTCTTGCCAAGGTTTAGTAGGAATAAATTGATGAAAGGGCGTGCCGGGGGGCACTCTGTCAACGACATAATCGAGCGTGTTGGTCGGCACTGGCTCCGCCGCAATCATAACCAAAGCCACAAGCCCAAACACAAAGGCCATGGGGCGCGTGTCGATGGCTTTGATCGGCTCCCCATGGTCATATTGAGTGAAGCTACCGCGCAGCATGCCGCGTTTCATGGATCGGCTGCTTGGCGATTTGGCTCCCATTGTCACTTAGCGAAATCCTTGTGCTGGTGATTGCCGATAAAGGCGAATTTGCTTGCGCCTGCTTCTTTGATCAGCGCGATGGTTTGAACGGACGTATTATAGCTCGCCGTGGGAGCGGGCTCGAACCGCAATTGCGGCTCATCGGGCAAAGCGGCCAGCTGCATAACCGTGTTGCGCAATTGGGTGCGCGAGACTCGTTCGCCATTCCAATAGACGCGGTCCGCCTCATCAATAAATACGGTGTTGCTGATGCTATCAATGGGATTGCCTTCGCCGGTGGGCAGATCGATTTCGGTCTTATGCAGAACAGCGGGTAGGCCGATAATCATCATGATGAGCAGGACCAGCAGCACATCAATAAAGGGCGTGACGTTCATCTCAGACATTAGTCCGTTTGGGGGCCTTTGTGTTCCATTTGCCCGCACAGATGAGGCGGCGCGGCCCGGCATCGGGCGGCCTGTGCGCTGGCGGCGGATGATCATCACCGAATTGCGAATGACAGTGGGAATGCTCTTCATATTTGACGTGGTCATCATGCGTTCTCCCTTATGCGTTGACCCAATTGATGGGCTCTAGTCGCAGGGTGCGCGGCAAAAGGGGGGACTCAGTCGCGCACCCTGCTTGTGTAACAGTATAACATTATGCGTGATTTGCCAAATCAGGGTGAATGCTTGGCCAGAATGCGTGCGTTTGCGCCTATGGCTGCGGCCAAAGAAAAAGGGGCGGAAACCGCAATGGCCCGCCCCTTTTTAAAGGTCGATGTTGGAACGCTTACTGAGCAGGTGCTGCTGCAGCAGGGTTTTCCGCGCTTCCGAATGTACGGTAGCGGTCATTGCCAACGAAACCAAAATTGGTCACCTGATTGGCCTTAATCATCTGAACGATTTGGATAGTGAAGGCATAATTGGCTTCAGGCTCCGGCTCGAACTGCAATTGCGGCTTCGGGGTGATCTGCTCCATTTGCTGAAGCAGAGTGGTGAGCTGACCTGAGGTCACTTGCTCGCCGTTCCACAGCAGACGGTCGTCATTGGTTACGAACAATTTGTTCTTAATCGGCTCGATCACAATGTCTTGCGGGGGCGGATCGCCCTGCGGCAAATCGACATCGAGAGCGTTGGTCGCCATTGGGATTGAGATGATGAACATGATGAGCAGAACGAGCAAGACGTCGATCAACGGCGTCATGTTCATTTCCATCATCGGGGAGCCATCATCTGAGCCACCGGACATTGCCATAATTCAAATACTCCTAAGCGTCTTTAGCCGTTAATTGCCTGCAGCAGCTGCTGCATTGAGTGCAGCGCGATCCTGATCGGAGATAAATCCGATGATGGGATAGCCAGCGGCTTGGACGTTGTAGATTGCCCCAGCGACACAGCGCCAAGGTGCACGGCGGTCACCGCGAATGTGAACCTGAGGGATTGCATCAGGATTTTCCATCAGCGCCTCTGGGCCGCCTGCGCGTTCAACAATGCCTTCGAGACGCTCAAACGCGACATCATACAGCTCAGTGGAATCCACCGGCACGACATTGTTGAAATACACTCGGCATTTCCCGTCGAGCGAGGGGACTGTGTAACCAGGTTCACCCGCGCTGCGTCCCGCAGCATCGGTTGAGCTGACGGTCAGCAGCAGGTTTTCCACCTTCGCTTCGGTTGCCCGCGAATTCATGCGCGGGATCTCGAGATTCTCAATGGTCTGAATGGCCACCGGAATTGCGATAAGGAAGATGATCAAGAGCACCAACATCACGTCCACGAGTGGAGTCGTGTTGATGTCCGACATCGGGGTCCCTTCCCCGCCTCCTGTCGAAATCGCCATTAGTATATCCTATCCGTTATTATTGGGTCTAATCGTAAGAGGAGCGAGGGGGAGGCAAATGGCCTGCCCCCTCACTTCGCGTTTCAATTAGGCCTTTTTGGCAGGAGCAGGCTTGGCTGCGGCTTTCGGTGCAACTTTCGCAGCAGCGGTAACAGCAGGCTTAACAGCGCCCTTGGAGTTGATGAATGCCAGAATATCGGTTGAGAAGCTGGTCATCATTTCACTGATGCGGCGGTTACGGCCTTGCAGGTAGTTGTATGCAAAAACGGCAGGCACAGCCACGAGCAGACCAATCGCGGTCATGATCAAAGCTTCACCAACCGGGCCAGCAACCTTATCGATCGACGCTTCGCCAGAAGCACCAATCTTCACCAGCGCACGGTAAATACCGATAACTGTACCCAGCAGACCAACGAAAGGTGCGGTCGCACCCACGGTCGCGAGGAATGGCAGGCCACCAGCAAGCTTGGAGTTAATGGTGTCTTGTGAACGCTGGAGCGAACCGTGCATCCAGTCATGCGCTTCAAGATCATCACCCATTTTGCCGTGCTCGTCATCGGCCTTAACGGCGTCGTCAACGAGCTGGCGCCATGCGCTGTTCTTTTCAAGCTTGGCAGCACCGTCTTTGAGCGAAGGCGCGCGCCAGAAGCCCGATTGAACGGTCTTGAACTGCTTCATCACTTTACCTTGCTCAAGGTATTTGGTGATCAGAATGTAGAATGAGCCAACCGACATGATGATCATCACGCCCAGAATTGACCAGGCGATCGGGCCGCCTTCTTCCATGGCTTGCCAGAAGCCGAACTCAGCTTTTGGAGCTGCTTCGCCCGCTGCTGTAAGAAGTTGAGTAATCATTGCGAAGTTTCCTCTTTAAAAAACGTTGTTTGTTTCGGCCGCCCTTTTCCCAGAGCGCCCTTAATTCAGATTAATTCAAGCGGTAGACGATGTTGGTTGACCAGCTACCCGAAGTAGGGTTGCCCGCATCATCTTTTGCCGGGTTGAACCGAGCGTAGCGTCTCATGCTTTTGCAGGCTGCCGTGTCGAGCACGGACGAACCGCTTCCCGAACCTGAGCACTGCGTAACACGGCCATTGGGACCGACAGTTACCGAAACGCGTACCGTGCCTTCGACTTCCTCACGCAGAGCGCGTGATGGGTAGTCTTCAATAATCCGGCGCGTCCAACGACCTTGGTTCTTCGGCGTCGCTGCTGCTGCTTGTGAAGGCGGCGGCGGAGGCGGCGGTGGAGGAGGCGGAGGCGGTGGAGGCGGCGGTGGAGGCGGCCCCGGCGGATTCGGATTAGATGGCGCAGGTGCCGGCGGCGCAGGCGGCGGCGGCGTTTGCTGCGTATCCAACTGCGGCGGTGTCCGCGGAATGCTAATTGGCGGCGGCGGCGCTACCGGAGGAGGCGGTGACGTCTCCTCTGGGGGAGGTGGTTCTTCTGGTTCAGGAACCTCTTCCTCGATCTCTTCCTCAATCTCAACTGCGGTCATGCGCTCGATAACTTCTACGGCCGCGCCATAAGCGAGGCCAGTTACCAGCACGTAGCCGATGAGGATGTGGATCAACGCCACGATAATTAAGGATATAATCCTATTACCGCTCATCTCTTGGTCAGCGTAGGCCATCCAGTCCTTTTCTCTCCGTTAATATTGCTTGGCCTTTTTGGGCCTAGCAACGGGTTGCATGAGCAAACTCAGACAACCCTATTTTCACTTCCCTGTCGCAGCGTTCAAACACGTTGATCCGTTGCGGCATCGCATCAGCTAGCTTCCAAGAGGGAACTGCGCTGACCCGAAATCTCTCATTGTTGGCGAAGTCTTCCCCCGACATCCGCCCAACCCTTTCAACTCTTAACGATCCGTTTCCAGCCAAGCAAACGCTTTATCGGTTAATCACGAATTCAGACCATATGGGCTGGTATCTATCGCACTGATTTTAGGGATGATATAGAGCGGTATTACAGCCGAAACCCGGCTCAAATTGAAGGTAAATGGCTTGCGAAAACTACGTAAAAACAAGTATTTGATGGCAGCAGCGCTTTTTGCAGCATTGCCGGCATCTGTGTCGGCGCAATCGGATGATGGGCCCTCAAAACCCTCCACAGCTGAACTTACTTTTGCTGATCTTGCTGGCCTGTCTGATGCCGCAGATTTGGTGATTCGAGCGCAAATTCGTCGTCAAATTCGTGTCAAAGCGGAGCGTGCGCCGGGTCTGCAAGCTGGATTCGCACGCCTCTATATAGAAGCCCGCACTTTGGCGCTGGTCTCGGGCAATGTGCCGATCGGCGAATCGCTGAGGTATTTGGTGGATGTCCCGCTGACCGCAAAGGGCAAAGCGCCCAAATTGAAGCGCGATGAAGTGCTGTTATTTGCCCGTGCACCGCAAGGCGCAGCGGGCGGTGCAACGCAAATCCAGCTGGTTGGGCCGCATGCCCAACAGCCCTATTCGCCCTATATAGAAGAGCGCCTGCGCCCGATTCTGTCTGAATTGGCGAGCCCTGATGCACCGGCGCGGGTCACAGGTGTGCGTGATGCATTATCGGTTAGCGGCAATCTTGCCGGCGAATCGGAAACGCAAATTTTCCTCAAAACTGATGACGGTGCGCCTGTTTCCATTGCGGTCTTGCGCCGTCCCTCGCTGGAGCCTGTATGGGGCGTGTCATGGGGCGAGATTATCGATCAATCCGCGCGTCCGCCGCGTCCGCAAACCATTGGCTGGTTCCGCTTGGCCTGCAATTTACCGCCAAGCTTGCCATCAGGGGCCAATCTTTCGCGCGACCGGACCCAGCGAATGCAGGCAGAGCGCGATTACCGTTTTGTTGTGAGCCAATTGGGTGAATGCAGGCGCACACTGCCCACTCTGCCTCAGGGCTAACGTGAGCCGGGCTAAGCGATAACATCCGAATTGGGGGAAACTGAAGGAATTCTATCTCCCCCAAAGCGGCGCGGCGCGCTAGAGCGTGCGCCTATGACCACACCCTTCACTCACCAATTCCGCGTCCGCTATGCTGAGGTTGACCCCCAAGCGGTGGTCTTCAACTCGCGCTATTTGGAATATGCCGATCTGGTCATCACCGAATTTTGGCGCACAATTGGCCTGCACTTCTCTGGCGATGATGCTTTGGAATTTCACGTGGTGAAAGCAGAGGTGGAATATATCCAGCCGATCCGCCTTGATGAGCTGGTGGAGGGACGCGCTTTCACCAGCAAAATCGGCAATAGCTCGCTTACCACGCAGATTGAATTGTGGGGCACAGGCGAAGCAGGCCGTTCTGAAGGCGCAGCGGATCTGCGCGCACGCATTACTTTGGTGAACGTCCATGTCGATTTGGCCAGCGGCAAGCCTCTGCCGATCCCGGCACATGCCCGCGCATCGCTTGAAAAAAGCTTGCCGAGCGAAACTGCAAACCCTGCGGAGAGCAATTAAGTGACCGATGTGAAGAACACAAACTTACGCCTTGGCGTTGCCGGATTGGGAACAGTGGGCGTGGGCCTGCTGCGATTGCTGGAGCAAAATGCCGCTGTCATTGCCGCGCGGGCAGGCTGCACTTTCCAAGTCACCGCCGTCAGCGCGCAGACCAAGGGCAAGGATCGCGGTGTCGATCTGTCTGCCTATGCTTGGGAAGATGATATGCGCGATCTGGCGGCGCGCGATGATGTCGATATTGTGGTGGAGCTGGTCGGCGGATCTGAAGGCCCGGCGCTGGAGCTCGCGCAGGCTGCGCTCAACCACGGCAAGAGCTTTGTCACCGCGAATAAAGCCATGATCGCGCATCACGGGATTGCTTTGGCACAGGCGGCAGAAGCCTCGAGCGCGGCGCTGAAATTTGAAGCGGCAGTTGCAGGCGGCATTCCTATTGTCAAAGGCCTGCGCGAAGGCGCGGCTGCCAATGCGATTGACCAGATTTACGGCATCCTCAATGGGACCTGCAATTATATCCTCTCCGAAATGGAGGACACGGGCGCTGATTTTGGCGATGTGCTGAAACAGGCGCAAGAGCTAGGCTATGCTGAGGCTGACCCGACCTTTGATATTGAAGGCATTGATGCAGCGCATAA
>CALFEA010000233.1 GCA_937950385.1 uncultured Altererythrobacter sp.
GCCATTTGGATAACGGCGCAAAGCGTGTTCTCCACGAAAACGTGCTGACGTATGACCTTTTTCATAAGGGTAGTTGAGCGTCACCTTCGGCTTGAAGAAATACTTCAGGGTCAGCGCATGCGCCTTGAGAAATTCCCATAGGGTGAAGGATTTTATGAGCTGGGTTACGGTTGTCATTATAAGCCCCAATCAAACAAACGAAATTGCTCGCCCAAGTGGCCTGAGGCCATAAGCCAACCGCTAATCACTGCGACGAAGATAAGGCTCATCGGCAGGAATACTTTCCAGCCCAAGCGCATCAATTGGTCGTAGCGGTAGCGCGGCACGGTTGCCCAAATCCAGCTGAACATGAAGAAGAACATGAAGGTCTTCAGCAAGAACCAGACGATGCCCGGCACATAATAGAGCGGCGCCCATTCCACCGGCGGCAACCATCCACCAAAGAACAGCAGCGTACACAGCGAACACATGAGCAAAATATTTGCATATTCACCCAGCCAGAACAGCGCGAAGGACATGGAGGAATATTCGGTTTGATACCCTGCGACCAGCTCTGATTCTGCTTCGGTCAAATCGAACGGCGCGCGCGCAGTTTCTGCCAATGCAGAGATGAAGAATACCACAAACATGGGGAACAAGAGCGGGTTAAAGAAGAATCCATTGACGAAGCCGAACCCGTGTCCCTGCTGCGCCATGACAATACCGCTCATATTGAACGTCTTGGCATAGAGAACCACGCATACCAGCACGAAACCGATGGACACCTCATAGGAAATCATCTGCGCGGCCGCGCGCATGGCGGAGAAGAACGGGTATTTCGAGTTACTCGCCCAACCGCTCATCACCACGCCATAAACGCCCAGCGAACTCACCGCGAGCACGTAGAGCAGTCCAACATTGATATCGGCCAGCACCACGCCCGCATCGAACGGGATCACCGCCCATGCCAATAGCGCAACGGTAAACGTGATAATCGGCGCAATAAGGAAGATACCCTTGTTGGCCGCGCTTGGAATGATCGTCTCTTGAAGGAAGACTTTGAGGCCATCGGCAAAGCTTTGCAGCAAGCCAAACGGGCCGACCACATTGGGTCCGCGCCGCATCATAATTGCGCCCAAAACCTTGCGATCAACATAGATCACCATGGCCACCGCCAGCATCAGCGGCAGAGCAATCAACAAAATGCCGGAGACTGTGGCGGTAAACCACGCCCATTCGTAATTCATGCCGAGGGATTGGAAGAATTCGGTCACTGCGCCGATCCTTTCATCTTGTCATAGATCGCGATGAGGACATGAAGAAATGCGCCGCTCGAAAGCATGTAAGCAGCCTCAGCAACACCCCAATAAAGGGCGGTCGACCGGGACATAAACCTCATCTGGCTAAATTCGTCTCCACCTGTTGCAAACTGCATAGATGCCTCAGCAACGCTCCACTCATTGTAAAAACGCCATCCGCCTAAAATCAAAGCAAGCGCGTAAAAAACGAATGGCAAACGCCGAACGAACTGAGGAAGCTGCATCACTCTGCCGCCTCCTTCAGCTCATCACCATTCAGCAGTTCGTCACTGCATTGCTGCATCACCGCGCTGGCCCGCGCAATGGAATTGGTGAGATAGAAATCCTTAATCGGATAGGCCTCAATAACACCATCCGCTTTGGCTTTCGTATCAACTTTTGGCATCTTTCCGAGATTAGCTACGGCCTCTTCGCCGAGCGCTGGAACATCTTTCGCCATTGCCGCCTGCAATTCAGCGAAACTATCAAAGCCGACATCAACTTTAAGCGCATCTGCCAGAGCGCGCAGGATCGTCCAATCCTCCCGCGCATCACCGGGCGCAAACACGGCCTTTTCGGCGAATTGCACTCGCCCTTCTGTGTTTACGTAAGTGCCGTCTTTTTCCGCATAAGATGCCGCGGGCAAAATAATATCCGCCGCATGCGCGCCTTTGTCACCATGGTGGCCGATATAGACCTTCAGACTGTCGGCAAATGGCTCAAAATCCATCTCATCCGCGCCGAGCGATAGCAGGACTTTAGGAGCCGCTTTGGCGATATCCGCCATACCGCCTTTTTGCGCGTAACCTAGCATTAGACCGCCCATGCGCGCAGCTGAGAAGTGCAGAACGTTGAAACCGTTCCAATCCTTAGTGACTACACCAAGCTTATCAGCCGCTGCCAGCGCGCCGCCAAGCGCGCCTTTCGCCAAAGCCGCTCCGCCCAATATCATTGCAGGGCGATCCGCCGCTTTGAACGCGTCTTTTAGCGTCTTTGGAAGCTTGGACAGAACGCTGAGATCATTGCCAAGGAATGTCGCAGGATAAGTCGTTTCCCATTCTGGGCCCACGACGAACACTTTCGCCCCAGCCATCGCTGCCTTGCGAATGCGAGCGTTCACCAATGCTGCTTCCCAGCGGACATGGCTGCCAACAATCAGGATCGCATCAGCTGTTTCAATGCCGGAAAAGCCAGTGTTGAAATTGACCGCAGCCAAAGAGGGTACGTCATAATCCATACCAGTCTGGCGACCTTCGAGCAATTCCGAGCCGCATGCTTTTAGCAAAGCCTTGGCTGCAAACATCGTCTCACAATCGACCAGATCGCCTGCAACCGCTGCGATGCTCTTGGGCGCGTCTTGGAGTTGAGCCGCGATGGCCTTGAAAGCCTCGTCCCAGCCTGCTTCAACCAAGCCGCCCTTCTTACGCATGAACACCTTATCGAGGCGGCGCTTGGTCAGGCCATCAACCTGATAGCGCGCTTTGTCCGAGATCCACTCTTCATTCACATCATCATTGATACGCGGGAGGGCCCGCATAACTTCGCGGCCTCGGCTATCCAGACGGATATTCGCGCCAACCGCATCGGACACATCAATGCTGAGCGTCTTCTTCAACTCCCAAGGCCGCGCCTCAAACGCGTAAGGCCGTGACGTCAAAGCACCAACGGGGCAAAGATCGATTACATTCGCGGACAATTCGTGCGCAGCTGCCTTCTCCAAATAGGTCGTGATTTGCATATCTTCGCCGCGATAAAGCGCGCCGATTTCATCCACGCCAGCCACTTCTTCAGAGAAGCGCACACAGCGGGTGCAGTGAATGCAGCGCGTCATCGTGGTGCTGATCAGCGGGCCCATGTTTTTGGACGTGACAGCGCGGCGATGTTCTTTTGTGCGCGATGTGCCGCGCCCATAAGCCACCGATTGATCCTGCAAATCACACTCACCGCCTTGATCGCAAATCGGGCAATCCAATGGGTGATTGATCAGCAGGAATTCCATCACGCCTTCGCGGGCCTTTTTGACCATTGGCGTGTCGGTACGGATTTCCTGACCTTCTGCCACCGGCAATGCGCAGGATGCCTGCGGCTTAGGCGGGCCAGGCTTCACTTCAACAAGACACATCCGGCAATTGCCAGCGATGCTCAGGCGTTCATGGTAACAAAAACGCGGAATTTCTTTACCCGCAAGTTCCGCCGCCTGCAGCACAGTTGCGCCTGCGGGGACTTCAAGCTCTTGTCCATCTACGGTGACTTTAGGCATTATTCCGCTGCCTCCGCAAATTGTGCATTATGTTCGTGGATACGCTTTTCCAGCTCTGGGCGGAAATGGCGGATCAACCCCTGGATCGGCCACGCCGCTGCATCACCCAGCGCGCAAATCGTATGACCTTCAACCTGCTTGGTCACTTCATGCAGCATGTCGATCTCTTCAATCGCAGCGTCACCAGTGCGAAGCCGCTCCATCATGCGCCACATCCAGCCCGTACCCTCGCGGCACGGCGTGCATTGGCCGCAGCTTTCATGCTTGTAGAAATAGGAGAGCCGCGAAATCGCACGGACGATATCGGTGGACTTATCCATCACAATCACCGCCGCTGTACCGAGGCCTGACCCAAGTTCTTTGAGCCCGTCAAAATCCATCGGCGCAGAGCGGATTTGCTCAGCTGGCACGAGAGGCACGGAAGAACCTCCCGGAATTACCGCCAGCAGATTGTCCCACCCGCCGGTAATACCGCCGCAATGTTTCTCGATAAGCTCCTCAAACGGAATGCTCATCTCTTCCTCAACAACGCATGGCTTTTCAACATGACCGCTGATCTGGAACAATTTCGTGCCGTGATTGCCTTCGCGCCCAAAACTAGAAAACCAGCTCGCGCCGCGCCGCAGGATCGTTGGCACAACAGCGATAGACTCAACATTATTGACCGTGGTTGGGCAGCCATAAAGACCCGCGCCTGCTGGGAATGGCGGTTTTAGCCTCGGTTGGCCTTTTTTACCCTCAAGGCTTTCAATCATCGCGGTTTCTTCACCGCAAATATACGCTCCGGCGCCGCGGTGCATAAAGACGTCAAAGTCATAGCCGGAACCAGAAGCATTCTTGCCGATCAAACCGGCGGCATTCGCTTCATCAATCGCTTTTTGTAGCGCCTGCGCCTCGCGGATATATTCGCCGCGAATGTATATGTAAGCTGCCCGCGCTCGCATAGCGAAGCCAGCGACCAATGCGCCTTCGATCAATTTGTGCGGATCATGGCGCAGGATTTCGCGGTCTTTGCACGAACCCGGCTCAGATTCGTCAGCATTGATAACGAGGAAGCTTGGCCGGCCGTCTTTGCTTTCTTTCGGCATGAAAGACCATTTGAGGCCGGTCGGAAAGCCTGCCCCGCCCCGTCCGCGCAGGCCTGATGCCTTCATCTCATCGATGATTGCGTCATTGCCGCGTGCGATCAGCGCCTTGGTATTGTCCCAATCGCCGCGCTTTTGCGCCGCTTTTAGACCAGCGGATTGATAGCCGTAGACATTGGTGAAAATCCGGTCCTTATCAGCCAAGCTCATGACAAAGTCCCTTGCGAATAGAAATATGCGCCGCCGACAAGAATGGCTGCGATGACGCCGAATTTGATCATGCCTTTGATGACCTTCCAAGCAAGTGCTGCAAGGCCGAGCGCGATGAGAATGGTGATCCAGTCAAATTCCATCACCACGCCCCTCGGTAATCATGGTTTTTCTTGACCATGTCGGTGAGCGTGGTTGGACCGCCGGATGGTTCGGACGTGTGCCGCCCGGGTTCCTGCGTGCCCGTTTTGATTTTCTCACCCGCAGCAAGCGCATCCAAAACCGTATCGAGGCGATCCGGCGTCAAATCTTCGAAATTGTCGTCGTTAATTTGAACCATGGGAGCGGTGGCGCAATTGCCCATGCACTCAACCTCGGTCAGGGTCCAAAGACCGTCTTCGGAGACTTCGCCTTTGGCCATACCACGCTTCTTACAAGCGGAGATGATATCGTCTGAGCCGCGCAGCATGCAGGGCGTGGTGCCGCAGACTTGCACGTGGAATTTCCCGACCGGCTTCATATTATACATGAAATAGAAGGTTGCGACTTCGAGCACGCGGATCACTGGCACATCAATATAGGCC
>CALFEA010000234.1 GCA_937950385.1 uncultured Altererythrobacter sp.
CGTTGACGGTTGAATATTCGCGCACGCGCAAGCAATTTGGCGTGCCGATTGGTTCTTTCCAAGTTCTGCAGCACCGCATGGTCGATATGTACACCGAATATGAGCAATCATTGTCGATGACATATCTTGCCACGCTAAAACTGGATGCTGACGAAAAAGAGCGCCAGACAGCGGTTGCTGCTGCCAAGGTTCGTGTTGGACAGGCTGCGCATTTGATTGGTCAAGAAGCCATCCAAATTCACGGCGGTATGGGTATGACGGATGAGATGGCCATCGGGCATTATTTCAAACGCCTGACCATCTTTGATGCAGAGTTCGGCAATATTGACCACCACATGAAACGCCATGTGGAATTGGCGCGCAGATAGCGCAAAAATGATTAGCTAAGCGGCCTTGCCCGGTTTGCTTCGGTCAATATTGGAATGATCGGTTTGCGTGTGATCAACTTGCGCGTGATCAATTTGGGCATGGGTCATGGCTAGCAACCGGCTGCGTAAATCATCGAGCCGGATATTATCGGCTGCACTAATCGGCGTATCAGCGGCGAGCACTTCGGATAGCTGGCGCAAGGTTTGCGCTAGCAGATCGATGCTTTGCAATTTTACCATGTGATTGGCGGTGATCTGCGGATCGCTGCAAAGGCTTGCGCCCAAATGCTCTGCGTCATCGGCAAGTTCGTCCAAAATAGACGCCATTCCATTGCAAAAACCGCGCGTTTTGGGGTATCCTTCACGCGGCTAGGTCCAATTGGTCTCCAGCCATCAATTTGTCTGGATCAAGAACCATCACCATATTGTCATCAACCGTCGCCAGCCCTTCGATGAAGCTGGTAATTTCGTCCTGAGCTACGGCATCGGGATGCTGAAGAGCATCGCCATCAATCGAGACGATATCGTTGACATCATGCACGATTAAACCACGCGATTGTCCGCCAAATTCAGTGACAATGATGGGATTGCGAGGGTTTGCCTCGGTTGCAGACCAGCCCAGGCGAATTGATAAATCAATGACCGGCAAAACCGCACCGCGCAAATTTACGACGCCCGCGACATATTCGGGCACATGCGGCAGGCTGGTGACAGGCGTCCAAGCGCGGATTTCGCGGATGGTCATAATATCGAGGCCAAACAATTGGCCTGAAACACCAAAGGTAATTAGTTCGCGGCGCATCGTCTTTCCCTTAATTTATCGGACTATACTGGCGGATCAGTGAGCAATACGGCGTACAGCCGCTGCAAGTTTGTCGGCGTTGAAGGGCTTAACAATCCACCCTGTTGCGCCAGCATCGCGGGCACGGCGCTTTTTCTCATCAGAGCTTTCCGTGCTCAGCACGAGGATCGGCCGATCTGCATGGCGGGCGCTTTCACGCAGGCGCTCAATCAAACCAAACCCGTCGAGCCGGGGCATATTAATGTCGGTGATGATGACATCGACTTCATTGCTGGCGAGCCAATCGAGGGCGTCTTGCCCATCAACGGCCTGCTCCACATCAAAACCCTCTTGTTGCAAGGCATTGAGCAGCAGGGCGCGCATACTAGCGCTATCATCAACGGTCAGGATGCGGGTGCTTTGTGTCATTTCATGTCCCTTTGTCATCAGAATAGCTCGACTTGCCCAACGTCTGATTGCGGCGGTGCCACTGGTTTTTGCTTAGGTATTGCTGCTTGGGCTGTTGTGCTGCAGCGCACGCGGCCCGTTGCCGGTTGAAAATGCACGCGCCGAGCGCTTTGCCCCTCGAGGTCTTCAAAGGCTTGCACAATGCCCTCTTGCTGCAAGAAACGCCGCGCAAAGGCTGCATTGGCGGAACCAATTTGCGCAAGCCCAGAGTTCATATTCGCGCCGCCATAAAGCCGCGCTTTGAGGCGTGATTTAGCCGCTCCTAATTTGAGCATTTCATTGATTAAAAGCTCCATTAGGAACAGGCCATAATGTTCATCAAACTCTAGATGGCTAAGATGCGCAGGCGGCTCTGCGAGCAGAAAATGATTCATCCCGCCAACCTTGGCAATCGGATCGAAAAGGCATGTCGCAACGCAGCTGCCTAATACGGTCGAAAGCTCCACCTGCGGATCTTTGCTGGCAAGCGCTTCGCCCTGCATTACGGTAATGCGCTTGATTGCAGACCTGCCCGGGGGACTTGTATCCAGCGCGCTCATGAAGCGACCAACTGGTCGCCAAACAGCTGGGCTGCGATATTGTTAAGTGCGCACACCTCTCCGGCAGCGCCCAATTCGATTGCAGCGCGCGGCATGCCAAACACGACGCAGCTTGCCTCGTCTTGGGCGATGGTGCGCGCACCGGCTTTGCGCATTTTGTGAAGACCCGCTGCGCCGTCTTGGCCCATGCCTGTTAGCAAAATGCCAGTGGCGCGGTTGCCGTAAGTTGCGCTGACAGATTCGAACAGCATATCGACGCTTGGTTGATGGCCGGATACCGGCTTTCCTGCGCGCAAAACGCTGCGAAATCTGGTCGGTCCAGATGGGGCTGCAAGCAAATGGCGATCACCGCCGGGGGCGAGATACACATGGCCGGGCTCCAGCACGATATCGCTTTGAGCAAGCGCAACTTTGGCGGGGCATGCACTGTCGAGCGACTGGGCAATGGCGCCGGCAAAGGTCGCATTGACATGCTGCACAATCAGGGTTGGCGGGCAATCACGTGGAAAGCTGGAGAGCAAAGTGTGCAGCGCTTCTACACCGCCAGTGGATGAGCCAATCGCAATAAGGTTGGTCTTTCCCCCCTTGGGAATTGTAACCGGCGGCCTTACCGTTCTGACTGGTTTCATCTTAATGCTTGCAGCTTCGCGAACCAAAGATGCCAATTTGCCATTATCATCATCTGGCATCTCGCCATAACGATTGCCTTTGGCATAGCAGCTGACCGCGCCCAATTGTAGCGCGCGGGCAGTGGCAACCGCGCCTTCTTGGGTAGAGCCTGAAACAATGATGACCGGCATGGGCCGCAATTCCATAATCTTTTGCAAGAACGTCAGTCCATCCATCCCGGGCATTTCAATGTCCAAGGTGACAACATCAGGATCAAGCGTCTTGATTAGCTGGCGTGCCTCATTGGCATCAGATGCGGCCGCAACCACTTCAATGTCTTTTTCGCGCGCCAAGCGGGCTTGCAGTAACCGCCGCATGAGGGCTGAATCATCGACGACCAAAACACGAATACTCATACCATGCTCCTTTGGTAAACAGTGGGTCCGACAGGTTTTAGAAGTTCAGCGCCTTCGCCAGATACGCGCTCGGAATGGCCGATATAAAGATAACCACCGGGGCGCAGTTGGCGTGCGAGCCGGGCCACCAATTGCTCTTTGCTGGGCTGATCGAAATAGATCATGACATTGCGGCAAAAGATCACGTCAAATTCTGCTTTGAAGGGCCATTGCCGCAGCAGGTTAAGCTGACGGAACCGCAGCATTTTACGCATTTCCGGGCCAACTTCGATTGTATCGCCATTGTGCTTGCACCAATTGTCACGCAGTTTCTGCGGGATTTCTTTCATGGCTTCAGCAGGGTAGCTGCCCTTTTGCGCCGCTGTTACGGCATGCTCTGCCAAATCGCTGGCGAGCGCGACGATTTTGCTGTGGCTGATGGCTTTTCCAGCGGAACGCTCAGCGCCCAATAAGAACATCATCAAGGTCCAAACCTCTTCGCCGCTGGAACATCCCGCTGACCAAATGCGCACCGTCTCGCCTGCTGCTGCGCGGGCAATAAGATCGGGGCGAACGGTCTCATTAAAGTGATCGTAGTGGTGGGATTCGCGGTTGAAATAGGTGTGATTGGTCGTCAGCGAGGCAATAGTCTTCACCCGCATTTCTGCGTCATTGCCGATCATATCGAGATATTCGCTAAAGGCTGTGCAGCCCGCTTTGCGCAATAATGGAGCGAGGCGCGAATAGGCCAACATGCGTTTGCCATCGGACAATACAATACCTGCTTCTTGGCGAACAAGATCCGCGATCCTGTCGAAATCGGCCTGCGCATAAACTTGCGGACTGACGCCGGGCACGATGCCTTCTTTGGCCGGTAGGGATAAGTTGAGTGCCATCGCCTATGCCACCTTTGCCAGCTCGGCTTCATCGGCCGATTGTGAAGGGATTGCCGGATGAAGGGCAGGCACGGCAGAGGTCGCCTCGCTTTGGACAAGGTGATCAACATCAACGATCAAGGCGACGCGGCCATTGCCTAAAATTGTCGCACCAGCAACACTGTCGACAGTGCGGTAATGGGTGTCGAGGCTCTTGATAACAAACTGGCGCTGATCGGTGATGGCATCCACCAATAGGGCCGCGCAGCCATGACTTTCGGTCTCAACAACGACCAATACGCCGGCGGATGGATTGTTTGCTTTGCTGGATGATCCGGCGATTTTTCTAAGCGGGACGATTGGCACAAATTGGCCGCGCACATTGAGCAAATGCCGCCCTGATCCCATGCCTTTCAAATCTGCTTCACCGGGACTCAGGCTTTCGACCACATGGGCAAGCGGGATGACCAAAGACTCCTCGCCAACCTGCACGATCATCCCATCGGAAATCGCCAATGTGAGGGGCAGCGCGAGCGTAAATGTTGTGCCAGTGCCCGGGCATGATTCAATCGTGATCCGGCCGCCCAATTCTTTTACATTTTGGCGCACAACATCCATGCCAACGCCGCGGCCTGATATGTTCGAAACCGATTGCGCAGTGGACAGGCCCGGCGCAAAAACGAGATTGTAGACATCCTCATCTGACATTTGTGTGTCAGGATCGACGACGCCATTTGCAATGGCTTTATTGCGCAATTTTTCGCGGTCGATCCCTCGGCCATCATCGCCAATACGGATGAGAATACGTCCAGCCTTTTGCTCAGCCGATAGCGACAATGTGCCCTCTGGATCTTTGCCAGCTTCCTTGCGTTCGTCTGCGCCTTCAACCCCGTGGTCGATTGCATTTCGAATGAGGTGCGTGAGCGGTTCGCTCAGCCGTTCGATCACAGTTTTATCGAGCTCTGTCGATTCGCCTGAAACCTCCAGTTTTACATGTTTGCCGGTTGTTCCGGCCAGCTCGCGGAGCAGACGCGGTACGCGGCTAAAGACAGAGCTGATCGGCTGGGCCCGGAAGGCCATTGCGTGTTCTTGAATATCGCGCACAAGAGTGTCGAGCATGCTCAATTCTTCGATGTGAGCAAGGCTTTCATTGGCGAGCCTTTGAGTGAGCATTGCCTGGGCAATTACCAATTCGCCCACACCATCAATCAGCTTGTCGAGCTTGGTCAAATCCACGCGAACCGATTGATTTGCGGGCGATTGGGTTTGCTTGCGCACAGGTGCTTCTGCCGCTTGCTGTTTCGGCGGGGATACCTCTGCCTTAGCGGGTACTTCCGCCGTTTTGGCTTCAGGGACGGGAGTTGCGCTGGCCTCTGCAGGTTCTGCGGTTTCTTCGGGTTTTGGAGCTGGGGCGACCGCGTCATTTGCTGGAGCGTTAGCAGCGCCGACTTCGCCATAGGTGACGGTACAATTGTCTCCAGCAAAGTCGAAGATATCGGCCACTGCGTCGCGCTGAGCATCCGCCGGCATAAGGAACGTCCAGCTAAGATAGCCTTCCTCAACATCCATGTCATCGAGTGCAGGAAGATCGGTCAAATGGCATTCTTGGCATTCACCGCCAAGTTCGGTCAGCTCTCGCAGCCATAAAAGCGGTTCATTGCCATTGATCATTGCGCCAGCATGAGGCCGGATGTGTACCGTCCAACCAGCGGGATCCTTGCCATCCTTATCGGTGGCTTGAGCAGCGCCGGGCGCATCGCCGCCTGCCATCAATTCATCAAGCAGCGCGTCTAAATCTTGATCTGCTGCGTTTGTCTCTTCTGCCTCAGCGGCATCGCTTGCAGCGGGCTCAGCATTGACCGCTTGGGCCTGCGTCAATTGTTCGATCAGCGCAGCATCTTCCGGCGCATCACCGCCAGATTGGGCCGCATCGACATGATCGCGCAGGCAATCGAGTGCGAGCAAGAACAGGTCAACAAGGTCTGACCCTGCCGCCACTGTTCCCTCGCGCACATCGGCCAATAGGGTTTCGAAAGTATGGGTGAAACCCTGCATGGCAACATAACCAAATGCACCAGCGCCGCCCTTGATCGAATGGACTGCGCGAAAAATCGCATTGATGGTTTCATCGTCGTGGGTTCCGGCCTTCAGCTCATCAAGACCTGCCTCTGCCGCCTCCAGCGATTCCTCGCATTCAACGAAAAAGATTTGTTGGATATCTTCAGCGTTCATTGTGCAGCCTCGCTGATGCCAAGCATCTCATCCAATTTTGCCAAACGCACAGCTTCATCAAATGAGCCAGACGATGCGGTAATCTCAATTCCGCCATCACAGCGTGATGCAGCGGCAAGTGCTTGCAGCATGACCTGTCCCAATTGCTCAACCTTGCTGGCGTCAACCAGCAGAACACCAGCATCATCGGCGGCATCATTGAGCTCAGGAAAAAGCGCTATTGTCGCCGATCGGTCGCACCGGGCTGGCAAGGTAATGGTGTGCATTGGACGTCTCCGAATCCAGTGTGGGGTCCGATTCCAGGGGTTCTGATTAAGAGGTGGCGTGGTTTAGAATTCGCTCCAGTCTTGATCGTCAAAGTCCTGGCTGAGCGCCAAATTGCCTGATGTTTGCGGAATGGATTTGCGCGCGGGAGCAGCCTGAGGCATCGGAGCTGAGCGTGCAGGGGCAATGCTGGCCGAACGGGTGGTATCGCCGCTGATCTGGAACTGCTCAACCAGTCGGCCAAGCTCACTTGCTTCTTCAGCCAAAGAGCGCGCCGCAGCTGTGGATTCCTCCACCATCGCCGCATTTTGCTGAGTCATGCGGTCCATATCGCCAACCGACGCATTGACCTGCTCCAAGCTGTTTGCCTGAGTTGATGCCATGGTGGCGATGTCGTGTACCTGCTGGCTAACCTCGCCAACGCGGCTCACGATTGCTTCGAGTAATGTACCGGTTTCGCCGACCAGATTGACGCCGTCGCCGACATGCTGCGTACTGGTTGAGATAAGTTCTTTGATGTCGCGGGCAGCGTC
>CALFEA010000235.1 GCA_937950385.1 uncultured Altererythrobacter sp.
ATGTGTCTGAGAAATATGACAATGCGCCAATGCCATGGTCACTGCGGCTGACGTGGAGCGGGATCATGATCCACGGTTCACAGGTCGAAAATGGCTATGCCAGCCATGGCTGTGTTGGTGTACCGGATGAATTTGCAGAAAAGCTGTTCGGCATTGCGAAGCTGGGTGACAAAGTCATCATTACTCGCGGCGAAACAGCGGCTGTTGGCGACAAGTTACTTTAGTAAGTACATCCGAGGGGCTGGTTATGTCAGCCTCACGCCTGATTTACAAAATCCGGCCAAACCATTGATTTAAATCGACTTAAATCGAGGCGGCTCTCGTTTGAGAACAATCACGCCATTCTCAAGCCTTGCGAGCACTCCAGCGGCATTTGAAGCCTCGCCCAAGTCCAATTTTCGCAGCATAGTGGCAGCAGGGCCAGTGCCCTGCATGGCCCTATCGGCGCCGACCAAATGCCCGATTGCGCGCGTAAGTATTCTGAGCGCTACAGGACGGCGCACCGGATGCCCGATCGCGCGCGACGGCGTATAATGAACCGCGTCCTTACCCGCTGAAACGCAGGCCTGCCATTCCTCATCAGCCAAAGCGGCGACCATCATATCCGCCTCTGCCAGATGCTGCGCGCTGGCCGCGATTTGCGCCGGATTAAGCCAATCTGCGCCTGCAATAGCTTTGCGAATGCGCGCCCGATCAAACCGGTCATCGGCATTGCTGGGATCGCGCACAGGCGTAATGCCGGCCGCATGCACAATCGCCTCCAACTCATCCTTTCGCCAGCCAAGCAAGGGCCGGATCAATCGCGGCATATCAGCGCCGCCTTCAGCAGGAATACGCGTGCTTTCCCGAATGCCCGCCAGCCCGCCAATTCCGCTTCCCCGATTGAGGCGCATCAGCAATGTTTCGGCTTGATCATCCGCATGATGCGCCGTCATGAGCGCAGATAGCCCCGCATCAGCGGCCCATTTGCCCAGCGCAGCGTAGCGTGCCTCGCGCGCGCCTGCTTGGATATTGCCAGCAGCAATATCGACAGATAGCAAAGAATGCTGAACGCCCATTGTCTCGCATAGAGCAGCTGCAAAACTTGCCTCTGCCGCGCTTTCTGTGCGCAATCCATGATCGATTGTAGCAGCATGTACTTTGCCAGGCCGCGCTGCATTGGCGAGCAATAGCAAGGCCACGCTGTCGGGCCCGCCTGATAAAGCGACGCCGACGGAAGACTGGCCCGGTTCTAAACGATCAAGCGTATCACCAAACCGATCAAGATCGATTGGGCCGGTTTGAGGCCCGGATTGAGGCCCCGTCTTAGGGTCTGGCCCGCTATCAATCAGCAGCTCACTTTCTTGCGATTGCTTTCATATTTGTCTGACAGGCGGCCGGATGCCAATGCCGGATATGTCTCACCAAATTCCGCCAAAGCGATACAGGCGCGGCTGGTGTCTTCCATTGCAATCATGGCCTCTGCAAGGAACAGCAGGCTGTCGCCGGCGCGGGCGGCTTTTTTATCCGACTGATAATTGCGCAGGAACCATGGTGCGGCCTCGCGCGCTTGATTGTTGTCGAGATAGGCGCGGCCAAGCAAATTGCGGCCATAGGTTGTGCGCCAATGCGAAGGATGTTCCTCCACAAATTTGCTCAATTGCTGCTGCGCTTCTGGATAAAAGCCAGCCTGCCACAGACGGAAGCCGTATGAGTATTCATCATCTGCTGCATCATCTGTTTGCGGTTTTGTGATCGCTTGTACCGCGGCAATCCGCTGAGCTGAAGGGCCCGCTGTGCTCGCAGTGCTGGAAGCCGCAGTCGCAGGCGCTGAACCCAGAGAAGTGGAAGCAGGTGTTGGCGTCGGGCTTGCCAAAACAGGCGAGCTGCTGGGCGCAGTCATAGAAACGCCGCCATTGGTATCCACGCCCTCAAGCGCGCGCACACGCATATCAAGGCCTGAGATTGAATTGGTGTTCACTTCGCTTTCAGCGGTCAAACGCTGCAATTGCAATTCGATCGCTTCGAGGCGGGCAAGAATATCGGTTACGGCTGTGGTCGAATTGGGATTGGTCGAGCTTGCAGCCGAACCGCTAGCGGAATCGATTTGCGGCTCAAAAAAGCGTCCTTCGCCGCCGGGGAACACACGGCGCTGAAGCGCGCGCACTTCTGCTTCTACTTTGCGCAGGCGCGCCTCTGACACTGCATCTTGCGCCACGACAGGCATGGGCGTGGTTGCAACTACGCTGGCCGCCAATAGTGGCGCGACAAACCGCAAAATTGGGGATGACATTTCGGCGTAAGCTCCTCAGATCCGTTCAAATTCATATGTTTGGCAGCGCAAGCATGTGGCGCGCAGCCATAGATGGATAAATCCAACTAGGTTAACCGTAACGGAATGTGCCAAGCGTGCACAGCCAAGTCGAGCGGATAAACCACCAAAATCGTGGGAAAACCCCGATTAAACGCATTGCGTTGGATAGTCGGCCGCCGATTAAGGGGCGGGCTGCGCGCTTTCTTCGGCATCAGCAGCCGGCGTGTCCGGCGCCGTTCTGGCAAGCAATGCCTCGGCTGAGATCACAATATCACTGACCACGCGCGGCTCTGGATCAATCACTGGCACAGACTGCCCGCCAATCGTGATGGCGAATGCATCGGGCCGCCCAGTGCGAATTTGCGGATCAACCGCCTCGGCTGGAACAGTCCATGCCTCGCCCTTTGCCATCAGCTTTTCGAGCAAAACATTGCTGGAGCCATCGTAAAATCGCACCCAAATGCCGTCTTCTTGCGCGGTAAACACAACCGGCCCGCTTGGCGCAGCAGCAGCCGCGCCGTTTGCGCCCTCTGCCTCATCATCGCTGCCCGTTGCATCGGCAAGAGCTGCGGTCGCATCATCGACCAAGGAGCCAGGGCTTACGCCTGTGCCGTAATAGGCATTGTAAAACATGTAAGCGCCCACACCCAAGGCGATAACGGCAAACAGGGAAAGCCAGGTGAGCGCTGCGCCGGGTACTTTGCCCGGATCGCCCGGCTCAAAATCTGCGCTGCGATCAAGAGTGCCGCCTTCAGGCATATCCATCGCCATAGTCTCGCGCACGCCTTCGGCGATCTCTGCCTCATTCTCGCCCACAGTGCGCGCATAGGTTTTGGCAAAACCAATCGCATAGGTGCGGCCCGGCAAAGAGCCAAACTTGCCCTCCTCCATCAGCTCCAAATGGCGACTGGTAATACGGGTCTTGGCCGAGACTTGGTCGATCGACAGGCCCTTCGCCTCGCGCGCAGCGCGCAGTCGTTCAGCCGCGCTCATGGGCGCTGTATCGATCTCGGTTGCGACAGCGAGTTCCTCTTCACTCATTTTATTGGCCTTTTTGACCTAGTGGTTAACATCTATCCAAAAGCGCGGGCAGCCACATGTCAAGCGCAGATTGTTCAATGGATAGGCTAGCAATCGCCAGCGCGCCGAAATTCATAGGCCTTTTGAGGTGGATAGATCACAAAACCGGAAAAGTGCGCGGTTAGCCCAGCACCGCCTCAATCCACTTCTATATCGCGCTGTTTGGCCCACTCAGTCAGTTCATCGCGCAAATTCGTCGTGGGATTGGCGAGCCAGCCTTCAACCGCAGCGCTCAATTCGGCCAGATCAATCTGGCGCACCAAATCTTTTATCGGTGCGATGGCTGCTGGCGTAATCGACAGCCGCCTGATCCCAATTCCGAGCAAGGCTAAGGCCTCCAGCCGCCTACCGCCCATCTCGCCGCACACGCCCAGCGCTACGCCAGAGCCCTGCGTGCCCAGCTCAACACGCCGCAAAAACCGCAGGATCGGCGCAGAAAGCCAGTCATATCGCTCTGCCAGTTTCGGATTGGCGCGGTCAGCAGCAAAGAGGAATTGCGTTAAGTCATTGGTGCCAATGGAAAGGAAGCTGAGCTTGGGCAAAAGCAGATCAAGCACCTCGGCCAAAGCGGGCACTTCCAGCATGGCGCCATAGCGTATTTTCACTGGTACTTTCTTTTTCGCGCGCTTCATAAATGCGAGCTGCTCTTCAAAGACTTCCTTGGCCTTATCAAACTCCCAAGGCTCTGAAACCATGGGGAACATTACATTGAGCGTGCGCCCACCAGCCGCCTCGATCAAGGAGCGTGCCTGAATTTTCATCAAGCCTTCGCGCTCTAAGGCGAGCCTTAATGCACGCCAGCCCATGGCCGGATTCTCATCATGCACAGCCTCTTCGCTGGAGAGATAGGGCACAGCTTTATCGCCGCCAATATCGACCGTGCGAAAGATGACGGGCTTGTCGCCTGCTGCATCCAAAACATCGCGGTAAAGCCGCGTCTGCTGCTCGCGCTGAGGCAGGGTGGCTGATACCAGAAATTGGAATTCTGTGCGGAACAATCCGACACCATCGGCGCCGGTGAGCGGCAGCGCGCTCATATCATCGCGCAGCCCCGCATTCATCATGACTTCGATGCGCGTTCCGCATTTCGTCACCGGCTCCACATCGCGCAAGGCAGCATAGGCTGCACGGCGCAGTCTCGATTTGGCAAAGCGGTTTTCGAACGCCTCTGCCATCGAAGCAGAGGGGCGAACGGTGGCCATTGCCTGATCAGCATCGAGCAATATGTCATCACCATCGCGGATCAGCCCGCGCAAGCCCCGGGCCCGGCCCAGCACTGGCACGCCCATTGCGCGCGCGACGATCACAACATGCGCGGTGAGAGAGCCCTCTTCTAAGATCACGCCTTTGAGTTTGCGCCGGTCATATTCTAGCAATTCTGCTGGGCCCAAATTGCGCGCAATCAATATGGTATCACGGCGCAATCCCTGGCTGGCGGCCGTTCCCAATTGGCCTGACACAATGCGAAGAAGTCGGTTGGCCAAATCTTCCAGATCATGCATCCGGTCAGCCAAAAGCGGATCGTCAATCTGGCGCATGCGCAGGCGGGTATGCTGCTGCACTCGCTCAATCGCCGCTTCTGCTGTTAGCCCGCTGTCGATGGCTTCATTGATGCGGCGCGACCACCCCTCATCATAAGCGAACATTTTGTATGTCTCGAGCACTTCTTCATGCTCGCCGCCGACACCAAATTCGGCCTGATTGGTCATGCCGTCGATCTGCTCGCGCATCTTGTCAAATGCACGGTACACCCGTTGCCGCTCCATCTCGATATCATCGGCCATGATCTGTTCGATCTGGACGCGGGGCTGGTGATAGACCGCGCGGCCAGCTGCCAGACCTTTCACCAAAGTCAGGCCAGACAGGCTTTGCGTGCCCGTTAGCCCTTCTGACAGCCCGCTTGCATCCTCTTCATCCACCAATTCGGCATTGGCGATCAGTTCGGACAAAACCATGGCGGTGGTTTGCAGCGCCTCAATCTCGACCTCTTCATACAGGCGCGGATCGACATGCTGAACGCATAAGACACCCACGGCCCGCTCGCGGTGAACGATCGGCACACCGGCAAAGGAGTGAAATTTGTCCTCGCCTGTTTCGGGCCGGTAGAGGAAATCGGGATGCGCCTTGGCCTCGGCCAGATTGAGCATTTCATTATTGGCCGCAATCGTGCCGGTCAGCCCCTCGCCCAGCGCCATGCGCGTGACGTGGACGGCGGATTGGTTGAGCCCGCGTGTGGCAAACAATTCAAGCATGCCCTCGCGCAGAAGATAGACCGAGCACACCTCGCTGCTAAGGTTTGTGCCGATCACTTCGACCACGGAATCGAGCTTGCCCTGCGCATGCATACGCGAGGCCATGACCTCATGCAGGCTGGTCAAAATCTCTCTGGCGGCGGCAGCAGCTGTCATAATGTGACCCGCCTATAGCAAGCGCCACGAAATGCAAAATTTCATACCTTTGATCGGGAGGTGGTTCAGGCCGGCGATAAATGCGCCAGCTCTTCCTTTATTCGCAGTTTCTGTTTTTTGAGCGCATGGACCGCAACCTCATCAGGCGCCGGACGGTTCAGCTCATCATGAAGTTTTGCTTCAAGATTAGCGTGTTTCGTTTCCAGTGCAGTGATGTGGGACGTTGCCATTATGCGTTCTCCTAAAAGAGTTGTATAACCACGGTTGTGGAACGACTCGGAGACCACTCCGGTCCTTCCAAGTCATATACAATCATATCAGCGCGCACTTGGCAAAGCGTTCCGTTTACCTACTTATGGTATTGCGCGGGTAATTGGATAAATGGTGCGCATTAAGCGACGAAAAGGCGGTTTGAGTGAACGATCAAGAACTGACAAAACAGCTGACGGTTCTTTTGTCAGAACACCGCGATCTGGATGCAGCCATTGCCGCGCTCACTGAGTCGGGATCGAGCGACCAGTTGCAAATTGCGCGATTAAAAAAACGCAAATTGCGGCTGAAGGATCAAATTTCCGCAATCGAAGATCAATTGGTCCCCGACATTATTGCTTAAGCGAAATTTACGCTTTGCAACAATTGTAAGTGCCTCAAAAGCGGCTCCTTTTTATAGTGAATTTGCGGTTAATTATTCTCACAAACCACGATAAAATAAGGCAAAATACGCAGTAAAACCGTACCGAGGCGGGACAAGCGCGGTTTTGGTTGCGGACAATTGGTTTGAAGGGCTGGCCAGTAAGCAATCACCGGCCTAGCCAAAGGATCGGTGTCAAATCCCAGTTCCCTTTCACGCCCGATTATCGAGGCGCTTTATCATGAGTCTCTCATGCTAGCAGATGAAGTGCGCGCGGTGTTCGCATTGGGCGTAAGCGAGGATTACGCCCGGACCAGCGACCACACGCGGCTTGCCCTGTCGAGCGAAGGCTTAAAAGCAACCACTCGCATGATGCACATTCTGGCATGGCTGCTTAATCAGCGCGCGTTTTTGGCGGGCGAGATGAGCGAGCATCAATTGCGCAAACATGGCTGCCTGCCGGAAGATCGCCTGCCCAATTATGCAGATGTCGGCAAGCTGGAATTGGGCACCCGCGAGTTAATCGAAGATACAGTGCAGTTACACAGCCGGATTGCGCGGCTCGACAATGCATGGCGCGAGGATTTCTTGATGCGCCCAGATGTGCATGT
This sequence comes from uncultured Altererythrobacter sp., assembly GCA_937950385.1. Taxonomy (GTDB): domain Bacteria; phylum Pseudomonadota; class Alphaproteobacteria; order Sphingomonadales; family Sphingomonadaceae; genus Erythrobacter. Next base: position 7,024 of record CALFEA010000235.1, read on the forward strand.
GATGCGCGATCAATTGGGACGCTCGCTTGCGCGGCAGCGCTAAACAATAGCCAGCCCAGCTCCGGCTAAATCTCAGTTAAGCGGCAGCCAGTGCTGTTTTCCAACGCTGCAACCGCTGCGCCCGAATATCTGCATCCATAGAAGGCGCAAATTGTGTCAGATTGCCGCGCATTGCAGCTGCTGCGCTTTCCAAATCCTTGTGAAGACCTGCGCCCACAGCCGCCAACATTGCTGTGCCCAGCGCCGTGGTCTCAACATTGTCAGGCCGCTCCACTGTCAGCTCAAGCATATTGGCCAGATCCTGCGCCATCCAATTGTTCGCGCTCATCCCGCCGTCAATTTTCAGGCTCTGCCATGATGCGCCGTCAGCCTTAAATGCCTCGGCCAAATCATGCGTTTGATGCGCCATCGCCTCCAATGCTGCGCGCGCCAATTCCGCCTTGCCGCTCGCAAAGCTAAGGCCGGTAATAACGCCGCGCGCCTCTGCCCGCCAATGCGGGGCGCCCAGCCCTGATAGCGCAGGCACAATCATAACCCCGCCAGTGCTTTCAACCGATGCCGCCAAAGCTTCTGTATCGGGCGAGGCTGCAAACAGGCCCAAACTGTCGCGCAGCCATTGCACCAAAGAGCCTGCAACAAACACCGATCCCTCCAGCGCGTAAACCCGCTCGCCGCCCATTTGATAGAGCACCGTGCCGAGCAAGCGATTGTCTGATGTGGGCGTTTCTGCCCCCATATTGGCCAGCACAAATGCGCCTGTCCCATAGGTTGCTTTGGTCTCACCCGGCGCAAGACAGCCC
>CALFEA010000236.1 GCA_937950385.1 uncultured Altererythrobacter sp.
GCGCCATCGCCTCCAATGCAGCGCGCGCCAATTCCGCCTTGCCGCTCGCAAAGCTAAGGCCGGTAATCACGCCGCGCGCCTCTGCCCGCCAATGCGGAGCGCCCAGCCCTGATAGCGCAGGCACAATCATAACCCCGCCAGTGTTTTCAACTGATGCCGCCAAAGCCTCTGTATCGGGCGAGGCTGCAAACAGGCCCAAACTGTCGCGCAGCCATTGCACCAAAGAACCTGCAACAAAAACCGATCCCTCCAGCGCGTAAACCCGCTCGCCGCCCATTTGGTAGAGCACCGTGCCGAGCAAGCGATTGTCTGATGTGGGCATTTCTGCGCCCATATTCGCCAGCACAAAAGCGCCTGTGCCATAGGTTGCTTTGGTCTCACCCGGCGCAAGACAGCCCTGCCCGATGGTGGCGGATTGTTGATCGCCTGCCAGCCCCGTAATCGGAATTGCCGCGCCGAACCATTCCGCTTTCGTGGCCGCCAGCTCGCCTGAATTATCAACCACGCGGGGCAAAGTTGCGTGCGGCACGCCCAGCAGATCGCATAGGCTTTCATCAAAATGACTGCCGCCCAGTTCCATCAACATGGTGCGGCTGGCGTTGCTGGCATCGGAAATATGTTCGCCAGACAGTTTAAACGTCAGCCAGCTTTCAATTGTGCCAAAAGCCAAAGTGCCCTTTGCCGCGGCATCTTTAACTGCCTCCACATGCTGGAGCATCCAGCGCATTTTCGTTCCCGAAAAATAAGGATCAAGCAGCAGGCCGGTGCGCCTTTGCACTTCGCGCTCATGCTTGCCTTCGCGCAATTCGTCGCAGAAATCGGCGGTGCGCCGGTCTTGCCATACAATCGCGCGGGTCAGCGGCTCGCCAGTGTTGCGGTCCCATGCCACCACAGTCTCGCGCTGATTGGTGATGCCAATGGCCGCAATCGCGCTAGCGCCGCCTGCGCCCTCCACCACCATGCGCGCGCATTTCAGAGTCTTATCCCAGATCTCGGTCGCATCATGCTCAACCCAGCCGCCTTGCGGATAATGCTGAGTTAGCTCTTCCCCAGCGCTCGCATGAACCGCGCCGTTTGCATCGATTAGCATCGCGCGGGTGGAGGTTGTGCCCTCGTCCAAGACCAGAATATATTCGCTCATTGCTCGCTCGTTTCTTAACAGCCTGCACTCTAGTTAGGTGACATTGCGCAGGTATAACGTCATAGCACCTTCATGGATATGCCGGAAAAACCATGGCCCACAGGCCTTGCAGAAACGTGTGAACCGCTGGTTCGGCGCGTACTAGCGCCCAACCCCTCGCCGTATACGTATACAGGCACTCAAACCTATATCGTTGGTAATCAAAGCGATGTGGCCGTGATCGATCCTGGCCCCAATGAAACGGCACATGTTGACGCCATTATCAGCGCGGTTGGCGATGCAAAGATCACCGCGATCATGTGCACCCATACGCACCGCGATCATTCGCCTGCCGCCGCCCCCTTGGCTGAGCGAACCGGCGCACCGATCATTGGCTGCGCGCCCTTGGTGCTAAACACAGAAGGTCCGCGATCAGACGAAGCCTTTGATACCACTTATGCGCCTGAGCGGGTGCTGGTGGATGGCGAGGCATTGAGCGGCGAAGGCTGGACCTTGCGCGCAGTGCATACGCCGGGCCACACATCCAATCACCTTTGCTTTGCTTTGGAGGAAAGCGGCGCGTTGTTCACCGGTGATCATGTGATGGGCTGGTCGACCAGCGTGGTTGTTCCCCCGGATGGGGACATGGGACATTATATGGCCAGCCTCGACCGCCTGCAAAAGCGCGAGGACACAGTTTATTATGCCGCCCACGGCGCGCCAATTACCAAGCCCAAGCAATTGGTGCGCGGCATGATCGGCCACCGCCGCCAGCGCGAGAACCAAATCCTGCGCCTGATCGGGGAAGAGCCGCGCTCTATTCCAGCGCTGGTTGTGCAAATGTACAAAGGGCTGGACCCGCGCCTGATCCCAGCGGCGGAAATGAGCGTTGAGGCGCATTTGCTCGATTGCGAAAAGCGCGGGCTTGCTGCCGCGGACGCAGCGGTATGGCGCTCAGCTTAAGCAGCGCTCCCCTCATCAGCCAACTATTCCAAGCTTTTGCAGATTTTAAGCAGCTGCGCGTTAATCGAATAAAGAGTTTCGGCCCATATTGCGGTGAGTGTCTGGAGACACAATTATGAAATTCGTTCAACTCTACTCACGCGGCGGCAATTATTTGGTTGTCACCGACAATATCGCTTGGCTGCGTGCTGCGGAGAACGGCCAGACCACTGTTGGTATTGTCGGAAGCTCTCCATTGGTTGTCGATGGCAACATCGATGAGATAGCCGAAACAGTTATAGCGGGTTAGGCGGTTTGGAGTGAGGCGCAGCAATAGCCTGCGCCTTACCCCAGCGCCCCTCAGTCTAGCCTGTTCGCGAAGTCCCCATTCGCGAAATTCTCGGCCAGTTGGAACTTCTGTATCTTCCCTGATCCGGTCAGTGGAAATTCCTTCATCCACACCCAATGCGCCGGTGTCTTTTGCGGGGATAGGCGTTCGCGCACAAAGCTGCGCAATTCTGCATCCGATGGCCGCTCTGCGCCCTCTGCTGCGCGCATAAAGCATACCACAACCTCGCCCCATTTCTCATCGGGAATGCCCGCAATCGCGACCTCTGCAATCACGGGGTGCTGGATCAATGCCGCTTCAATTTCGGCCGGGAACAAATTCTCTCCGCCGCGAATGATCATCTCTTTGACGCGCCCTGTAATCTTGACATAGCCGCGCGCGCTCATGCTGCCCAAATCGCCCGTATGCAGCCAGCCGTCCTTGTCGATAGTCTCTGCGGTGGCCGCCGGATTGTCATTATAGCCGACCATCATATTGAAGCCGCGCATGCAAATCTCGCCCTGCTCATCCACGGCGCAAACACTGCCATCATTGGGCGAGAGGATCGCCACTTCCATATGGCTGCAAGGCTGGCCGATTGTCTCGGTCAACTCGGCGCCGCTATCTGTGGGCCAGGCGGCGGTGATCGCGGGCGAAGTCTCGGTCTGCCCGTAAACGATCAATATCGGTACGCCGAAAACCTCTTGCGCAGCGCGGTTGAGTTCGGGTGCAACCATGGCGCCGCCGCTGATAATTTGCTCAATGCCTTTGACATTTGTGCCGCTTGCCCGCGCAGCCTCGACCAGAGCGAAGATCATGGTGGAAACCCCGCCAATAATCTGCGGCTTCTCCCGCTCAATCGCGCTGACGACGGCGGCCGGATCAAAGACGCTGACCAGCAGCAATGTCGCACCATGAGCCAAGCAGCCCAATACGCACACCGCACTGCCAGCGGTATGGAACAGCGGGAACGGTGCAAGCAATGTCTTGCCCGCACTCAGCCCCCAGCGCGCAAACACATCATAATTGCTCTGCACCAACCCGTGCTGATGCAGCAAAACGCCCTTGGGAAAGCCCGTCGTACCCGATGTATATTGGATCATCACGACATCGCGCGGCTGCGTTTCGCGAAGCTCTCCGTCGCCCTCGCCTGCAAACAATTCGCCGTGATCCATAATGTCGATCACATGGGTGGAGGCATTGAGACCTGCGGCGGCTTCATCCACCACGGGCCGCAAAGGCGTGCCGCGAACCGAAGTCTGGTAATAGACCGCCGCGCTTCCCGATTGCTCCAGCACATAATGCACCTCGCGCGCGATAAAGGCAGGATTGATGGTGACGATGGTGAGCCCCGCCAAGGCCGCGCCCAATTGCACGAGCACCCATTCAGGGCAATTGCCCGCCATAATCGCGATCCGCGTGCCCTTCTCATGGCGCGAGGCAAGCGCCCTCCCCGCCCGCTCCGCATCATTTAACAGCGCGGCATAGGTCCATTCGCGCCCAATACTGCCATCGGCCAGCAGCTCCCGCAAAGCCATGTCGCCACCGCGCACCGCTGCTTGCTCGCGCAGCATTTGCGCAATGGTGCGCTCAGCATAGGGCGTGTCAGCTTGCGCGGGACAATAAGCCTCTGTCAGGTTCAAATCGTACATTTTGTATCTCTCCCTCAAGACGCACCTTAACATGGACGCCCTCACAGCTTAAGAGGGTTGCGAAGCGCGCATTATTCAGGCGCAATCGCAATACGCAGGATATGACTTTATGACGGCCCAAACCACTGTTCCCACCGGCAATGACTTGCTGGCTGAAATCAACCGCCTGCGCACAGAGCGCAATGCGATCATCCTCGCGCATTATTACCAGACCCCCGATATTCAGGACATTGCCGACTTTGTTGGGGACTCGCTCCAGCTAAGCCAAATGGCCGCTGAGACGGACGCGGATGTCATCGCCTTTTGCGGCGTGAAGTTTATGGCCGATACAGCAAAGATACTCAGCCCAGACAAAACCGTAATCCTGCCTGATATGGACGCTGGCTGCTCCTTAGAAGACAGCTGCCCGCCGGAGAAATTCAAAGCTTTCCGCGAGGCGCATCCTGATCATATTGCGCTGACCTATATTAACTGTTCGACCGAGGTGAAGGCGCTGTCCGATGTGATTGTGACCTCATCCTCTGCTGAAACGATACTGCAAAAAATCCCGCGGGATCAAAAAATCATCTTTGGCCCAGACCGGCATTTGGGCGGCTATCTGTCCCGCAAATTTGACCGCGAAATGCTGCTATGGCCCGGTGTGTGTATTGTGCACGAGGCGTTTTCGGAAACCGAATTGCTGAAACTCAAAGAGAAGCACCCCGATGCGCCCATCGCCGCGCACCCTGAATGCCCGCCGACAATCGTTGATCATGCCGATTATGTTGGCTCAACCAGCGGCATTTTGAAATTTGCAGGCGAATTTGAAGGCGACACGCTGATCGTCGCGACAGAGCCGCATATCATCCACCAGATGGAAAAAGCCCTGCCGAACAAAAACTTCATCGGGGCGCCGGGCGCGGACGGAAATTGCAGCTGCAACATCTGCCCCTATATGGCGCTCAACACGATGGAAAAGCTCTACACCGCCCTGCGCGATCTGGAGCCGCAAATCATGATTGAAGAAGAACTACGCCTCGCCGCGAAGAAGAGCCTGGATGCTATGCTCGAAATGGCAAGCGACACGGTCGGCAAGGGCGATTTGGCTTAGGGCGCATCGTCATTGCGAGCGAATTGCGTCACCCCAGCGAAAGCTGGGGTCTCATGCCTCACGCGTTGAGCTGCAAGTAAAGCTCGTCCCAATCGGGTTTACTATCAGTAGCAGGAGGAAGGTCTGTGCGGACAATAACGATATTGACTACCATTTTGTCGTTTGGTTACTTTTTACTACTTATACCGCACCGATGGGGGGCAACGACTGGGCTACTTGCGGAACCTTCTTTCTGGGGCATCGGTACAGTTGTGTTATCGCTCTTGTGGGCACCTTTGAGCATTCTACTTTTTTTCGAGAGGCGATTTCAAATCCAATTCGTTGACAAGGTCGGCATGGTCTCTGCATTTGGTTTTTTGATCTTTTTTGGTCTATTATTTGCTTACGCATGAATAGCTGACTTCCGGTTGCAACGATGGAAAACGCGACCTGTTCGATCAAATTGCCGTTTGAGCCCTAGATTGCTTCGTCGCTTACGCTCCTCGCAATGACGAACGCATAATTTTCTCGTCATTGCGAGCGTTAGCGAAGCAATCCATTTCGGCCTAACCCCTCACTCCACCGGCAATTCAAACAGCAATGCCCGCGCATATTTCACCGAGGGGGAGCCATAGCTCAGCACGCCATCGTGATATTTGCGCGCGTCGAAATCATCGCCCCAGCGCTCCTCCGCTTCTGCGCGCAAGGCCACATGTTCGGCATAGCCGGTGAAATAGCTGAGCAACTGGATCGAGGACAAATTCGCCCGCGTCCATTTGCCCGCAGCCTCGCGTTCTTGCTGGAATGCGCCGGTCATCATCAGCGTCATCGCCTCTTCGCGCTCCATCCCCTCTGTGTGAATTTTAATATCCAGCAAAGTGTTGGTGATCGCGCGCAGGCGGAACTTCAAACCATTGAGCAAGAAGAACCGGCCTTGCTCGGTTTCCATACCGCCAAGATAGCCTTCATCAGCCATCACTTTTTCCGAATACACCGCCCAGCCTTCGATAAATGGCCCCGATTGCAGGACCGCGCGCAGCAGCCCGTCATAGCGGTTGGAATGCTCCAATTGCAGCGCATGGCCCGGCGTGCCTTCATGGATGGAAAGCAGGTGCAGCATGGAAATATTGTATTCTTTTAGGAAGCTGGTGGCTTGCTCTTCCGACCACGCATCTGGGATTGGCGAGACCGCATAATAGGCGGGCAAATGCTTTTCCAGCGGCGGCGGACTATCGAGATAGGCGACCGCATTGCCTTGCCAAAATTCGGGCATGGTGATGATCTGCGTTTCATTATCGGCCATGCGGATGAAGCCGCGTTCCTTGGTAAATGCCTCGGCCTGCGCAAGCGTCTTGCGTGCGGCATCCTCCAGCCCATCGCGCGGGGCGCGGTTTTCGTAGGAGGCATTGAGGCCGCAATTGATTACCGCTTGCTGGCGGGCCTGCTCACTGCGCCCTTGGATGGCGCCGCAGTCATCAATTTTCATGGAAATCGCCAGCATTCCGGCGCGCGTTTCATCGAAGGCCTTTTCCGCCCGCGATTTCAATTCCGCCACGCTCATATCGGTTTGCAGAGCATAGGCCATTTTTTGCGCATACATTTCAGAACCAAGGCGGAAATCACCCTGCGCGCCCGGCACAACCACATCATCCAGCCATGCCTGATGCTCTGACAAAGCAGCGTTCAACCGAGTTTTCGCCGCATCAAACGCGGTACGGTCGAGGCCGGATTTGGCAACTTCCGGTTCGATGATGCCAATGACAATTCCCATGATACCGGCGTTCTGCTTGGCCACAGTTTCAGCGTGCACCTTGGGCACGCGGGCGACTTGCACTTGAGCGCGGGCCTGCGCCAGAAATGCTGGCAAAGCCTCCATCCGCGCGACAACATTGGGCAGGCGCTCCGCAAATGGTGCGTAATCGCGGCTAACCAAAGCATAGAGCGAAGAAGAGGCCGTGCTGTGATAATATTGCGGGTTCCACGCCCATTGCTGCTCTTCCTCAGAAGACCACTCAGCATAGTTCAGCGCATTTTCAAGCAGCTTATAATCAACCTGATTGGCGCGGCTGAGCGATCCAAAATCAATAGTCTTGAGCGCGATCAGAAAGCCTTGTGAAAACCGGTATTGCTCTGCCCGCCCCTTGGCGGACACATCGGGAAGTTGGTCGTCAAACGCGTGATTGCCTAGCGCCGTGGCATAGACCGGATTAAGCTCTGCAACGCCCTCAATATAACGCGCAGCCATCGCTTCAAATGCGGCATCGGCGCTGATCGGTGCCGTAGCAGATGCTCCGGCCTGTCCCGGTATACCAGGACCGCCTGCTGTGTTGATTGCACAGCCTGCGAGTGGCAGCGCCAACCCCGCGAGCGTAACAGCAAATTTGCGCATGTATCTTCCCCTATTTCTCTCTTTATTTTGGAATAGCATCTGCTTCAGGCGGCGTCGACGGTTTGCCGTTCGTATTGGCAGAAGCCGTCGCAATGCGCGCCAGCACCAGCGCCGATCCCACCAGCGCCATGCCGAGGAAATCCACCGCGCCCAGTCGCTCTTCAAAAACGAAAAACCCTGCCAGCGAAGCGGTGACAGGCTGCGTCAACAAAGCGAGGCCAATGACCAAGGGCGGGAAATGTTTGAGTGCAAATACGAGCAGGCCCTGCCCGATAATTTGGCTGGTCACGACAAGGATTAGCACCGGCGTCCAATCAGTCGGCCAGATCGGCTCGCCCAAAGCCAGCGCCACGCCCAGCAATACCGGACAGGCAAAAATACTGACCCAGACAAGCAAGCTCCATGCGCCGAGTTCCGCGCCCTTAATCTGCCGCGCGCCTTGCAAATTCACGAGATAGACCGCGTAAAGCACGCCCGCCGTCAGGCAGAACAGATCGCCGATAAAGCTGCTGGTGGAAATCTCTAGGCTGCGCCCCAGCAAGATCGCCGCGCCGCTCAATGCGCACACAATCGACAGCCATTCACCGCGCTTTGGCAGGCTGCGCGCAATGATAAAACCCCAGATCATCAGCAGGACAGACCCTGCATTGCCGAACAATGTCGCATTGCCCAGCCGCGTCATGCCGATACCGATGTGCCAGCTTGCCAAATCCAGCGCGAAGGCGGCCGAACCAATCGCCACCAGCACCATAGTGCGGCGCGGTATCCCGCCCAATGGCTGCGCATTCGCTCGCGCCAAGATAAGCAGAAATGGCAGCGCAAGAAACAAGCGCCAGAACCCGGCGGACACTGGCCCTGTGTCTGTCAGGCGCACAAACCACGGCCCCAAAGCCAGCGCAACATTGCCGATCAGCAATGCCGCCAGCAATGCCCATCCCGCCATTTTGGTTTCGCTCACACTTTTCACGCTTGCGCCTTAGCCGCCCCTTCTGCCAATGCGAAGCCACAGATTGAGTTTCGTATGAAAACGCTAACAGACTGGGAGCAGAAATTTTGACCGACACGCTGTTTAAACCTCTGAAAATGGGTGCCCTTGAGGCGAAAAACCGCATCTTTATGGCGCCGCTTACACGCGGGCGAGCTGCTGATCCGATGTTCCAACCCAATGATTTGATGGCGACATATTATCAGCAGCGTGCGGGCGCAGGCCTCATCTTTTCAGAGGCGACCGGCATTAGCCGCGAAGGTTTGGGTTGGCCGTCTGCCCCGGGTATTTGGTCCGATGAACAGGCCGAGGCATGGAAGGCGGCAACAAATGCCGTAAATGATGCAGGCGGCAAAATTGTCTGTCAATTGTGGCATATGGGCCGTTTGGTACATCCCGATTTTCTGGGCGGGCAAGCACCTTTGTCGGCCAGTGTCACCACTGCGCCTGACCATGCCTACACCCCCACTGGCAAGAAGCCTTATGAGCCATCCCGCGCCGCTACGTTGAGTGAGATAAAGCAAACAATAGAAAACTATCGCCTTGCCGCAGAGCAGGCGAAAAAGGCCGACTTTGATGGGGTGCAATTGCACGCGGCCAATGGTTATTTGGTCGACCAATTCCTGCGCGACAAGACAAATCTGCGCCAAGATGAGTATGGCGGCCCAGCAGAAAACCGCGTGCGATTCATGCGCGAGGTGCTGGAGGCGATCATTGACGTTTGGAGAGCGGACCGTGTCGGTATTCGCCTTTCTCCAAATGGCGATAGTCAGGGCTGCGATGATAGCGATCCAGAAACCACGTTCACTCACGCGGCCAAAGTCTGCGAAGAATTGAGCCTCGCCTTTGTCGAGCTGCGCCAGCCCGATGCAAAAGGGACGTTTGGCCAGACCGATGTGCCGCAACAAGATGCCTTGTTCCGCGAGCATTATTCTGGGCCGCTGATCCTTAATTCTGACTATTCGGCTGAAAAAGCGGCGGCTGATATTGAGAGCGGGCGCTGCGATGCAGTTAGCTTTGGCCGGCCTTATATCTCCAACCCTGATCTGGCTGAGCGGATTGCAAAGGGGGCCCAGTGGGCTGAGAATAAGGACGTACCAAAGAGTTGGTATTTCCCTGGCGAAGCGGGATACACCGATTATCCGACACTTGCTGAGGAAAAAGCGGGCTGAACAAATTTTGGGGTCAAAGAGCGGCGCAAACTTGCCCGCTTTTTGACCCCATTTTATCGCGTGTTTTGAAGTGTTTCGACCTCGTTTGGCCTGACGCTCTGTAGGCCATCTCGCGTTTGGCCTCAATTGGCCTTGAGCCGATTTGCGGCTCTGAAAGGCGGCTTATTTCGCCTCACTATCATCGTCAGAACCGCCCTCAGGCGCATCTTTCATGGTTGGCGCGCGCGATTCAATATCCTCATAAGGGATCATTTCATCGCTAATCGTGCCGCCCAAAACCTCGCCAACAGCGCCGCGATCCTGATCGTCAATTTTGGCGGCAGGCGCTTGCGCAGGCTCATCCTCGCATGCTGTCAGGCCAAATGCCATGGCGAGTGCCAGAGGTGCGAGCAGGATAGTGCGGGCGGTCATTGCGATCATTTCCTAATTTGGTCGTGCTTCATGCGCTTTTGCCGCATTACCGCGAATTCGCAAGCTGCGCGATAAATTCATCCCCCCGCGCCTTCAACGCAGCATCCCACTGCGCATTAGAAACATCCAGCCCCAGCCGCGCCATGCTGGTCACACCAAACTCGTCAATACCGCAGGGGACAATGCCGGAGAAATGCTCCAGATCCGGCGACAAATTGACCGAAAACCCGTGCATCGTCACCCAGCGCCGAACGCGCACGCCGATGGCGCCAATCTTGGCCTCGCGCCCGTCAATATCCTTGGTCCAAATTCCGACACGGTCAGGCACGCTCCAAGCCTCGACCCCAAAATCGCTCAGCGTGGCGATCACCCAATCCTCGAGCGCATGGACAAATGCGCGCACATCGCGCCCGCGCTGCGTCAGATCGAGCATGACATAACCAACCCGCTGGCCCGGCCCGTGATAAGTATAGCGCCCGCCTCGCCCCGCCTCGATCACTTCAAAGCGCGGATCGAGCATTTCGGATGCGTCGGTGCTGGTGCCTGCGGTGTAGACGGGGGGATGCTCCAACAGCCAGAATTGCTCTGCTGCACGGCCTTCATGGATCGCGGAATTGCGCGCCTCCATCGCCGCCAAAGCTGCGCGGTAAGGCACGGGCGTCTCTTCATGCTGCCATTCAATTGCGGAAAGCTTATCCATCACACCTTTGCGTGGCGGCATTATTGGCGCATATCAAGTGCAAGGACGCATGTAAGGGACCAAGCGATGCAATTTGATATGACCAAGACATGGGACAAAGCGGTGCAATTGCTTTCAAGCAATTTCCAGATTTTGGCGATTATTGCAGGCGTGTTTTTGCTGCTGCCCTCGATCATTTTGTACATCGCAGTGCCAGAGATGGCCAATTTGGAAGCGATGATGGACCCGGCCGGCGACCCTGAAAAAATGATGGCGCAATTTGGCGAATTTTACGGATCTATGGCCGGCTGGGGCCTGCTGACAACGGCGGCAAGTTTTGTTGGATATTCCGCCATGGTCGCGCTGATCGGAGAGAATGGGATCACCGTTGGCGAGGCAATTGTGCGCGGGCTCAAATCCATCCCGACGCTCATCGGCGTGATGAT
>CALFEA010000237.1 GCA_937950385.1 uncultured Altererythrobacter sp.
GGGGCCATTGGGTGACAATAATGGTATCGAGGCAATGGCATCGCTTGGTGACATTTGGATTGGATGCGCTGAACGCCAAGCCGCGCGGAACAAGCCCAATTGCGTGCGAATTGACGCAGGCGCCGTACCTGAACCCTTCGCCGCGATCCCGCCCAAGGCCCTGATTGAGAAAGGGTCTGTGCCCACTGATGCTGATTTTGCAGATGACAGCACTTTGTATATTTTGTTCCGCAGCTATTCTCCTGCTAGCGGAAACACGGCTGCGATAATTGCGATTGATCCCAGCGGTAAGCGCCGCGAAATTGCGACGATCAAACCGCCTCTTTCAGTGGACAACTTCGAAGGCTTAGCCGTCCGCGATGAAGGGCCGGATAGGTTTCTCTACCTTGTGTCGGACGACAATTTTTCTGGAAGCCAAAGAACCCTACTCATGAAGTTTGAGATTGCAGCTGAACTTTAAGCCATTGGCCCTCATTGTGCGTCGTTTGGGCGCGCATTGAACTGTTTAAACAGTCTTGGATTGGGATAAGCACAAGATTTAGCTTTACGTTTTGCCCTTTGAGTGCGATTTCGACGTCCGCGAAATTGAGGGGAAAAACATGACGGGTTTCGGAAAGTTTCTTGTCGGCGGTGCAGTGGCATCCTTGCTCGCTTGGGGCACGCATCACTTCACCGGTGACGATTATATCAATGGTCTTGAGGCAGACGGCAAAGCTGTTTTGGCAGATGGCGGCTTTGACGGCGTATCCATGGAATGGACGCGCGATCCGCTGACACGCGGCGCGACGCTGAGCGGCGTTAGCGATCCGGCGAAACGCGCAGAGATCGAGGCTGCAATGGCGGCTAAAGGCATTCCGCATATCACTTGGGAAGGTGAAGCTGACGCGCCTGCTGATGACGGTTCTGGAGAAGGCGATCAAGCCGCCGCTCCTCTCGACCCAGCCGTAGTAGAATGTCAGTCTGGAATTGATGGGATTATGGAAGGCCAGACCATCAACTTTAGAACGGGCAGCGCCTATATGGGCGAAGGCTCGCTCGCTCTGATTGGTAAATTGGCAGAGAAAATCTCTGCTTGCGAAGGCATGAGCGTTGCGGTCGGCGGTCACACGGACGCCACCGGCAGTGCAGAGGTCAATGACCGCTTGAGCCAAGCGCGCGCGGATGCGGTCGCAGCGGCTCTGGCGGAAAAGGGCGTTGATGCGGCGCGGATCACAGCGAAGGGTTTTGGTTCAAGCCAGCCTAAGGTTGAGGGCGCAGGCGCGAATGAAGCGAACCGCCGGATTGAATTTACACTGAGCAATGGCGCGACAAGCGACAGCTCAGAAGAGGAGAAATAAGATGCCTTCATTACTCTTTGAAAGCTGGCTTCTCATTATTTGTGTTTACGTGATCGGTATCGGCCTTGGCTGGCTGATCTGGGGCCGCAATTGATCGGATAGGGGAGCGAGAATATGCTACAATTAATTACAGAAAACCCGGTCCGCTTTATTTTGGCGCTGGTTCTTGGAATTGCCACTGCTTGGTGGATTTGGGGCCGTCTTGGCGAAATCGTATCGGATGCCGCTGATAGCGCAGGCGATATGGCTTCTGGCGGGGCCGGCGCGGTTGGCGATGCGGCTGGCGGCTCGGTTGATGCTGGAGCCAATCTTGGCAAAGGCGTTGCCGGTGCAGCTGTTGGCGGCGTGACAGCATTGGGCGCAGGTGCGGCTTCGGCGGCTTCTGCGGCCAAAGACGCAGCTGTTGATACAGCCTCCACTGCGAAAGATGCAGCGGTCAGCACGACGACAACGGTGACAAGTGCTGCAAGCAGCGCTGCTGGCGCAACTGCCAGTGCGGCGAGCTCTGCGACTAGCACCGTGAAAGAGGCGGTCACACCTAAGCCGAAAGCACCCGCTAAGCCAAAGGCTGAGCCCAAAGCGAAAGCGCCTGCCAAGGCTAAACCCAAGCCCAAGCCTGCGGCAAAAACTGGCGATGTTCAAAACGTCAAAGGTAAGCCGAAAATTGCAAAGGCAGTGGGCAAGGCCGATGATCTCACGCGGATCAAAGGCATTGGGCCAAAGCTCAACGATTTGTGCCATTCATTGGGCGTGAAGCGTTTTGACCAGATTTCGACCTGGAAGAAAGCTGATGTGGCTGAGGTTGATGGCTATCTTAAGATCAAGGGCCGGATTGATCGCGACGAATGGGTCAAGCAGGCCAAGCTTCTCGCCAAGGGTGATGATGCTGGGCATGCCAAGAAATACCCGATGAAGGCAGCGCCAGTCGCGGCAAAGCCTGCGAAAAAGGCACCTGCTAAGAAAGCACCGGCCAAAAAGAAATAGGCCATCTGGCTAGGTTTTACGGCTTACAAAAAAGGCCCCGTAGCATCACTGCTGCGGGGCCTTTTGTTTGCCCGGATAATGGGCCTTTTGAGTAAAAGCGCTTAAGCGGTTTTTGTACCCGTCAGTGGCATTGCGCCAAATGCGCCTGCGTTGACATTGCCTGTCAGCGCGTCGCCATCAATGGTCGCTTCGCAATCGAGCGTCATTGGCATTGGAACAGTCATGTTCATTTTCCATGTCAGCGTGTTGCCGTCGATTTTGCCGTCTTCGACATCCATCGAGCCAGTTGCGCCAACCATTGAGCCGGTGAAAGTGCCATCGCCAGCATCTTCAACGGTGAAAGTGCCGCTTTGGTCGCCCATCGGGCTTTTGGTTACGCAGTCATATGATCCGCCTACAGACATTTGTATTCTCCTAGTTATTGTTCAAATTTTAGACCGCACACTTTTTGTGATTGGCCCGTTAAGATTCCCACGGGCGTTGGTTTACACTGGTGTCAGTAAGACTCAACCACATATCGCCGCTTTGCCGCTTTCAGCACGTCATCGCGCCAGAAATAGGCCGGCTTGAGTTTGTGATCCACGAATAATTGTGCCTGATCGGTATAATGCGGGCTATTGGGCCGCGTGACCGCTGCACCAAAGGGCGAGATGCTCTCAGAACGCACGCGCTTGCCCGGCTCCCATTCGACAAATTGGATATAGCTATCGCCGTGAATGATAGAGATGCGCCCGTCATCCTCGTCACGCCAAGTGGTTGATGCGCGCAAGGTGTCGGAGCCTCCATCTAGCGGAAGGTCGACAGCATAGGGGCTGTCTTTACCTTGGCGCAGGCGCAGCAGGTCTGACATGGGCGGATCGATCCGGCCAAAGTGCCGCTTTAGATGTGCCGTATGGTCGCGCAGCTCGGTTTCCACATCAGGCGCTTCGTCTTTATTCTGATACTCCGCAGACATGAAACGGCGGATCATCAGCAGTGCAAGCGCATCGGCGCGGCCCTTATTGTCAGCGGTGAAATCCCATGTCAGCAGCAGGTCGCGGGCCTCCCCCAAATCGGCATTATCGCCCACATCCAGCGCCTCCAACGCGTCCCACAAGTCTTTGACATAGCCTTCGCGCTCATATGCAGTGTCATATTTGATCCGCTCCAATGCGGCGCGGTCCAGCACGTCTGCGGCTGCCAGTAATTTGGCGGAACGACGCGAGCGATTGGTCATTTTCAGTTCTACGCCCAGCTCTGGCGCGAAATCATCGGGGTTCAAATCACTGCCCGGTCCGGCAGCAGAATAGGGTGTGTTATTGGCATTATAGACCCAGCCCGATGCCGGGTTCACCAGCTTGGGAATGGCGGCATATTCGACTGGGCCGTTCCAGATCAGATCGCTGCGATTGCCGGGCAGAATACCGCGCCAATTGTGACCCTTGGGCCGGTTGGGGATGGCGGCATTATAGACATAAGCGATATTGCCCGCCTCATCCGCATAGACGAAATTGGTGGAGGGGATGGCCATGCGGCCAACTTGCTTCTGCCACTCAGCCAGCGTCTTTGTTTTGTTGAGGCGGTAATAAGTGTCGAGCTGGTCGACCCTATCAATCCCAGCATAGCGGATAGCGAAATAGCCCTTGTCGTTCTTGATCACGGGGCCATGCTTGCTCCGGTAGACGGTTTGCGGAACGGGCAAAGTAACGGGGCCCTTTTTCACGCCGAGGATTACTGATTTTTTCCCTAGCTCCAGCCATTCTCCGTCGAGCTTATAGCGCTCGCCAGCTTCATCCATTTCAAGCTTATAGATGTCGATTAGATCAGGCCGGTTGACGGTATTGGTCCAACCCAAGTGGCGATTGTGGCCGATAAAGGGGAAGGGGGAGCCGGGGAAATTTGCACCGGTGAAATGCCAGCCTTCCTCGCTTTCAACCGATAGTTCATACCAAGCCACACCGCCGCGCCATGGCTGGTGTGCATTGGAGATTAAGCGCGTAACACCGTCGCCGGATTTGTCTGGCGCCACGGCCCAAGCGTTGGAGCCGGACATCGCGCCAGTCTCGCCCCAAGGCAGCGGAAAAGCGCGTGAATTGCGGGCCGTCTCGGCTTTGGCCTCGTCATCTATGCTTTTGGCCTCTTTGTCTCCATCCTCTTTTCCTTGCCCATTGTCTCTTGGAAATCCGGGAATGTCGGGGCCATATTCGCGCCGCAGATCATCCCCTTGGGTCAGAGGTTTGATGACATTGCCAAGCCCGTAGAAAAACGGTTGGCGCAGGGTAAAGCCAGCTGCGACATCCTCGCCGGTTACAGGGAAAAGCCCAGCCAGTTTCAGCTCTTCTGGATGCTCGCGCGCATATTGATTGAGGCCGGTGGCATAGGCTTCAAACAAGGCCCGTGTATCGGCGGGAAGCTTTGAATAGTGCCGCTGGGCCGTCCCGCGCGCATCGAGCAAATGATAGGCGTAATCCACCGCTGCGCCGTCTTCGCCAGCAATCGCGCCATAGCGCCCCTTGGCCATGGCGACCGTGTCTTGCAGGGTGAAGAAATCATCTTCGGATTGCGCGATAGCAACGCCGAAAGACACATCCGCATCGCGCTTGCCATAGATATGCGGTACGCCAAATTCATCGCGGATAATCTCAGCGGAATATTTGCCGTCACCCACTGGCCCGCGCGCCTTATCCGCAAAGAATGGCTCCCATGTTGCCAAAGCAATAAAGGTAACAATCAGCAGCGCCAATACGCCCCAGCCAATGCGCGCCAGCCTGTTGGAATGACCTGTGTGCACCGCACTGTCTTCACCCGCGCCAATTTGCGTTTTGTCGTCCAAGTCCCGTCCCACCCCTTAATATGCTTTTGCGTATGTCTGCTTTGGCGGGCGGCTGCCGTCAACCATTGGGCAGCGGATGGCAAAGCAAACAGGGCTTGCGAAACGCGCAAGGCGACCTACC
>CALFEA010000238.1 GCA_937950385.1 uncultured Altererythrobacter sp.
GTGCCGCCCAATTGCTCGACATCCATAATCGTCACCGCGCGGCGGTAATAGCGTGTCACATCATGGCCAATACCAATCGCAACCAATTGAACTGGCGACACTTTTTCGATCCAATCGATAACCTTGCGCAAATGCCCTTCAAGGTAGCCAGCGGTGTTTACAGACAAAGTGCTGTCATCGACCGGCGCACCGTCAGAGATTACCATCAAGATGCGGCGGTCTTCTTGGCGGCCCATCATGCGGTTATGCGCCCATAGCAGAGCCTCGCCATCGATGTTTTCTTTGAGCAAGCCCTCGCGCATCATCAGGCCCAGATTGCGGCGCGCGCGGCGCCATGGCTCATCGGCTTTTTTGTAGATGATGTGGCGCAGATCATTCAGGCGGCCCGGCGTTTGCGGCTTGCCATCGGCCAGCCACGCCTCGCGGCTTTGGCCGCCTTTCCAAGCCCGTGTTGTAAAGCCGAGGATTTCGGTTTTGACCCCGCAACGCTCCAAAGTGCGCGCCATAATATCCGCGCTGATCGCCGCAATGGAGATAGGCCTTCCGCGCATAGAGCCGGAATTGTCAATAAGCAGGGTGACGACAGTGTCTTTAAAATCAATGTCCCGCTCAACCTTATAGGCCAGCGCAGTGCCCGGTGCGACCACGACGCGGCTCAGACGTGCCGCATCAATAATGCCGTCGTCCTGATCAAAATCCCAGCTGCGGTTTTGCTGCGCCATGAGGCGGCGCTGGAGGCGATTGGCCAGCCGTGTCACAATGCCCTGAAGGCCGGTTAATTGGCTGTCGAGATAGGCGCGCAGGCGGTCCAATTCCTCGGCATCGCACAGATCACTTGCGGCGATTTCTTCGTCAAATTTATCGGTGAAGGCCTTGTAATCAAGGTCAATGGGAAAGTCGGAATTGGGCCGATTGGGGCGCACGGGCATCATGCCTTCCTCGCCCTCATCCCCCGGCTCGCCTTCCGCCATTTCATCGTCGGATGACAATTCAGACTCGCCGTCGCCCTCCTCATCGCCCTCGGCCATTTCGCCGGCCATTTCAGCGGTGTTGGGATCGCCCTCACCCTCGGCTTCGTCCTCGTTCTGCTCCTCTTCTTCTTGGCCCTCTTCATCCTCATCATCCGAGCCATCGGTATCATCAGGCTTATCAGATGGGTGGGTAAGGTCGAGATCTTCGAGGATATCGAGGCTAAGCTTTTGAAAAGCCTTTTGATCATTGAGCAACTCGCCCAAATCATCGAAGCTGTCGCCAGCCTCTTCCTCGATCCATTCACGCAGCATATTGACGGCAGGCGCAGCCGCATCAGGCACGGCTTGACCGGTGAGTTTTTCCCGCAGAAGCAATGCCAATGCACCCTGCACAGGAACTTCGCTTTCATTTTGCGCACGGGTGATGGGATCAGAGGCAATGCGAACCTCTAGCGCACTATCAAGATTTTCGCGTATCCCGCTGAAATTATTAGCTCCAAGCGCCTCATAACGCACCGTTTCAATCGCATCATAGCATGCCCGCGCCACCGGCTCTGGCGGCGCGCCCATCGCATGAAGCCCCGCATTATGGTGCCGCAATTTCAACGCAAAACTATCGGCAAACCCGCGCGCTTCGGCCACTTGTTCTGGCGGCAGATTACGGCCCGGCAAAGGCACGCGAAAATTCTTGCCCGCCTCGCTCGGCGCATCTGCGCTCCAGGCGACTTCAACCTCAGGCTCGCGCCCAATGGCCCGCGATGCGCCGGTTAGCGCCGCTTTAAATTTGTCGAGAGGGGTCTCTTCAGCCAATGCGTTTCCACGTCTTTCTAAACCGACACTTAGGGGTCATCTCGCGTCATCTCGCGTTTGGCCTCATTTGGCCTCGATTGGCCTCTTGGTCTTTTGGCCAAGAAAAGCCACCTATCAAATCAGCGCGGAGACCTAAACTATCGACTGCCCAGTCTTCGCCCAATCGGCTTCAAATGCGGCCAGACCCTTGTCGGTCAGCACGTGATTGAACAGAGCTTTGATGACCTTTGGCGGCGCGGTCATCACATCAGCGCCGATCTTTGCGCTTTCCAAAACATGGGTAACATGGCGCACAGAGGCGACAAGAATTTCGGTTTCATAACCGTAATTGTCATAGATCAGGCGGATGTCTTCGATCAGCTCCATACCGTCAAAACCATTGTCATCATGGCGGCCCACAAAGGGCGAGATGAAACTTGCACCGGCTTTCGCGGCGAGCAAGGCTTGGTTGGCGGAGAAGCACAGAGTGACATTCACCATCGTGCCCTCACCCGTCAGCGCTTTGCAGGTTTTGAGACCATCGATTGTCAGTGGAACTTTGATGCAAACATTGTCAGCGATTTTGCGCAAGACTTCTGCTTCTTTCATCATGGTCGCGTGATCCATTGCCACGACCTCTGCGGAAACAGGCCCGTCAGTGATGCCGCAAATCTCCTTGGTCACTTCCATAAAGTCGCGGCCCGACTTGTGGATTAGCGAGGGATTGGTTGTCACCCCGTCAAGCAGGCCGGTTTCGGCAAGTTCTTTAATATCGTCAATTTCGGCTGTGTCGGCAAAGAATTTCATTGGTCTGGTCGCCCTGTATCGAATCGTTAGCTCTGATTGGCACAGCTTTGCAGGGGTTGCCAGTACGCTTGCCCGCTCTGTGCGCAAAGATTTCGCTAGAGCCGAGAGCCCACGCCAAACACGCCGATAAGCAGCGGATCATTGGTGGCACGCGGATTGGCGCGGATTGCGGCCTCCTCCACGCCAATCTCGCGCCAGATTGCAGAGTTCACATTGCCCGCCAGATTTTGCGCGATCCCGCCGACATCAATGCCCGTGACGGAGCTGAGCAATTGACCCACAACAGGATCAGAGGCCGTGCGCATCACGCGTCCCAATTCAGGCACCATCGCCTGGATTAGGCCATCTCCCAATTGTCCTTGCAGCAATGCCGTTGCCGCCGTTGGTCCGCCGCGCACTAGCGCCGCTGCATTGGAGATGCCGATATTGCGCACACCTTCCAACACCAAGGGCGCGGCACGCTCTGCACCGTCTTCGGCAATGCCAGCAAAGGCTTTTTGCATGCGCCCTTTCAGTACTGTGGAAGTCAGCAATCCGGTCAGCGAATTGGTATTGACCCCCAGCAATTGATCCACACCCAATTTTGCGACTTGGCTATCCCAATATCCGCCTTCGCCGGTCATACGCGCAAAGGCGCGCTCGCTGGATATTTGCAGCAAACGCTGGATCGCCTCGGTCAGGCCAAAGCCAGGAACAGAAGCGCAAGCGGGCAGCGTCAGTAGCAAAGCACTGGCCGCACCGCCGCGCAGCATCATGCGGCGATCGAATTGCGAGTTATCAGAAAAATTCATATGCTTGTCCTCATCCCTAAAGTCGCGGCTTCTAGCCATTGGGTGCATCATCCCATAATGCAGGGGCATAATGCAACGCATCCGCCTTTTAGTTTTCAACGCAGCATTGGGCGTGCTGGATTACCGCCTGCCCGATGGAATGCGCGCGCCGGTGGGCAGCGTGGTTCTGGCGCCGCTTGGTCCGCGGAAAATAACCGGAATTGTATGGGAAGCTGACCGACTTG
>CALFEA010000239.1 GCA_937950385.1 uncultured Altererythrobacter sp.
GGCCAGCGCGCTGTATAATTGCGGATAGGCATTGCGTTCCGGCAAGACTGTGGCGGTCAAGGCGCAGACCCATGCAATCGCGGCGGCGGGCAAAGGCTCGGTCAGCCAAGGCCCTCGGCTTTCCACCAGTTCCAATTTTGCAAAGGGCAATTGGCTGGCCGATTTTGCGCGTAGATCAACAGCGACACGGTTGCCCGGGATCATAATCGGGCGCAATTGCCGCCCGCGTCCGCCGGCGACATAGCCTGCGACAAGCCCGTAATCCTCGGTCAAGAAACGGCCAATGGCTCCCGTCTCGCCGCTGGGGCGTGAGCCCAGCAATATGGCCGGTGCGCGCACATTCATCGCGCGGCGCCGCCCTTACTTTTTGGCGGTTTTTTTAGCGGGCGCTTTCTTGGCAGGCGCCATTTGCGCTTCCAAGGCATCCAGCCGCGCTGACAATGCCGCATTTTCCTCGCGCGCTTTGGCGGCCATCATCTTGACTGTGTCAAATTCTTCACGGGCAACAAAATCCATCCCGCCCATCGCTTCTTTCACGCGTTCGCGCGCGCTTTCACGGGCCTCGCGGGTCATACCGGCAAAGGTGCCAGCCGCGCTGTTTGCGACTTTAACAAAATCGGCGATTAGGGGGTTTTCGCTTTGCATATTCGTGTCCTTGAGGCTTTGCGCTAAATTTCAAACCGCTGGGTTGGCTCTAGCAATATGGAATGCCCGCCATCGGGGTTTTCTAAGAGGAATTGATAGTTCAAAACGCTCGCAAAGGCCACCCATGCCAAATAAGGCACCAGCAGCAAGGCCGCCAATTTGCGCACCCGCCAAAATGCCCAGATTACCGGCAGCAATGTCACCACAACTGCGATGATCACATAAAGGCCGTTTTGAATATCTTGCATGCCAAAGAACACCGGCGTCCACGCCAGATTAAACAGGAAATGCACGGCGAATAATATGATCGCTAGGCCGCGCCCGCGTGCGCCCCATGCGCTGCAAACCAGCGCCAAGGCGATGCCGATCATAATGTATAAAATCGTCCACACGATGCCAAATGCAGCAGGCGGCGGATAGATCGAAGGCTTTCTCAGATCAGCAAACCAAGCCGTATCAGGGCCGCCCGATGTACCGGCAAAAAAGCCCAGCAAAACGATCAGCGGAACGGTAAACAGAGCCCAGCGAAAGAAGCTGGCGCGCAATTGGCCTTTAGAAGCAATGAAATTCATATTCGACCCGTGCTTTCCTCATGCAAATACATCTACGCGATTCGCCTAGGTAAGTCATGCCGAGGCGCAGGCCCCCGCGCAAGTCGCAGCCCCATTAAGGCGTTAACGCTGTGCCGAAATGAGAAATTCGACATTGCCTTCAGGGCCGGTAATCGGGCTTTTGGTGATGCCTTGAACGGTAAAGCCGAGGCCCTCCACCCATTCCCGCACTTCATCGCAGACGCGGGCGTGCAAGGCGGGATCCCGGACAACGCCGCCCTTGCCCACCTCGGCGCGGGACACTTCAAATTGCGGCTTGATTAGCGCGACCATCTGGCATTTTGGCGCAGCGAGTTCCAATGGCCGCTCCAGCACTTTGGCAAGCCCGATAAAGCTGGCATCGCACACGACCAATCCGCATGGCTGTGTAATATGATCGCGGGTGAGAATGCGCGCAGATGTCTGCTCCAGCACGGTAACGCGGTCGTCTTGCCGCAATTTCCAAGCGAGTTGATTGGTCCCGCTGTCCACGGCGAACACATGGGCCGCGCCGCCTTGCAGCAGCACATCGGTAAAGCCGCCGGTGGAGCTGCCAATGTCCATCGCCACCGCTCCGCTTGGATCAATGCCGAACTCCTCCAAAGCATGCGCCAGCTTTATTCCGCCACGGCTGACCCAAGGGTGATCGCGTCCGCGCACATCGATAGGGGCATCACCGCGCAATTGCTGGCCCGGTTTGGTAATTTTTGTTTCACCGGAAAACACCAATCCCGCCATGATAAGCGCTTGTGCGCGCGTGCGGCTCTCGACCAGACCGCGCTCGACCAGCATTTGGTCAATGCGCTGTTTTTTTGCGAGGCCGCCGCCAGTTGAGGATGAATGTGTTTTGCTCATTTACGCCGCGCTCAATAGCCTGCATTAAGCAGCCATGAAACCTACCATTTATCTTGCCCCAATTTCACTGGTTGCTGTGATCGCGATTGCCGCTTGCGTGCCGTCCAATGATACGCAGCCGGTCTCCACCCCGACACCCACTGCGACCCAATCGCGCCCTGTGGTGCAGCAGGTTCCGCCGCCAGTGCAGCAGCAACAGCGATTTGGAAACTATCTCGATGCGCCGCAAACCCGCGGCAATTGGAGCTACAAACCGGCTGCCTTTGGCTCGCAGGCTTTGTTTAGCGAAGTCGGTGCAACGCCGCATTTTGCGTTCAATTGCCACCGTTCAGAAGGACGCATCAGCCTGATGCAAAGCGCTTCGGGTCAGACCGCGCGCAATATGACGGTTCGCACAGAGACAACCGCGCGCACATTAACTGCTCAACCGAGCCCCAATTCCGCCACAGTGATCCGCGCCGATCTTTCCGCCAATGACAGATTGCTGGATGCGATGGCGATTACCAAGGGACGCATTGCAATCGAAACGCAGGGCTTGCCCGCGCTTTATCTGCCCGCTTGGCCCGAGATCAGCCGCGTGATCGAAGACTGTAGATAGGCTTTTGTTTTCCGCACGCCATCCGGCGCGCGATATCCTCGCGGCTTTCGCCGCTGCGGGCGGGCTAGCGCCCTTGCGGCCGGCTAGACGCCGACCGAGCTGCGCCACCTAGCCTGCTTACCAATGCCGAATTCCCTTGCCCAAAACAAACATCGGTAAAACCCCTTTACCCTCTTGCAATCCGCAAAAAATCCATCAAACTCCTCCTCAAGATCAGCGGTACACGCGGGTCTTGGACTTCCCCGTGAAGGCGGAGTTCTGGCTTTACAGCGCGAAAGGAGGTGATCCAATGTCTCATGGTTTAGTAGAGAGGTTGGCAAAGTTCCACACGAGGTATTATCGCTGAATCTGCAGTAAGCGATAAAGACTTTGTGAGCGGCACTTCCAGCCGCTGACCATGTTAAGGGCGGTGCTCCATTCATTTGGGGGCCGCCCTTATTTGTTTTACGCACGCCGTCCGGCGCGCGATATCCTCGGCCCTGACGGGCCTGCGGGCGGGCACTTGCCCTTGCGGTCGGCTAGTCGCCGACCGAGCTCCGCCATTCAACCGTTCGATTAGCACCAAGACACTTGCCCTTAAGACACACGCATTATATCCGCCTGCATTATGGAATTTAAGCGCACACCTCACCCCGCCCTTACGCACGAAAACGTCCGCAAGGCGGCGATTGCCGATCCTGGATTTGGTACGGTATTTACCGACCATATGGTCACGATTGACTATGACGAAGCCAAAGGCGGCTGGCATAATGCGCACATTGGCCCGCGCGGCCCCATTGCGCTCGATCCGGCAGCCAGCGTTTTGCATTATGCGCAGGGAATTTTCGAAGGGATGAAGGCCTTCACCCATGCCGATGGCGGGCTAGCCTTGTTTCGGCCCGAGGAAAACGCCCGCCGGTTCAACGCCAGCGCGCGGCGGATGGCAATGCCGGAAATCCCGGAAGAATTGTTCCTCGATGCGGTTAAGCTCGCAGTGGAAACCGACGCGGATTGGATGCCGCCGGTCGATGGCGGATCGCTCTATATCCGCCCCTTTATGTTTGCCTCCGAGGCATTCCTCGGTGTGCGTCCAGCGACGCAGTACAAATTCGTGGTGATCCTTGTCTCCTCCGGCAATTATTTCAAAGGCGGCGTGAACCCGGTGAAAATCTGGGTCAGCACCGACTACGTCCGCGCAGCAAAGGGCGGCACAGGCGCGGCCAAAACCGGCGGAAATTACGCCGCCAGCCTTGTCCCGCAAGCAGAAGCCATCGCGCAAAATTGCGATCAAGTGGTGTTCCTCGATGCAGTCGAGAAGAAATGGATCGAGGAATTGGGCGGCATGAACCTGTTCTTTGTGCGCAAGGATGGCAGCGTGATCACGCCCCCGCTGACCGGCACAATCCTGCCCGGCATTACCCGGGCCAGCCTGATCGCAATGCTGCGCGAGGAAGGCTTGGAAGTGCGCGAGGAGCCCTATTCGATCCAGCAATGGCGCGAAGAAGCAGAAAACGGCGAGCTGCTGGAAACGCTGGCATGCGGCACGGCAGCGGTAGTGACGCCGGTTGGCACAGTCGCCTCTGCTGACGGCGAGTTCACCATTGGCTCAGGCGGTATCGGGCAAATGGCCAATAAAATGCGCGAGCGTTTGGTCGGCGTGCAGAATGGCACGATTGAAGACAAACACGGATGGGTGATGAGGGTTTAGCAGTTCCATGGCTATGAGCTGACTGTCAGCTTACGACCCAATTGCGGAAGTTCAATCTGACCTCACGGACCAACAGAGAAAACGCGCATTCGCTATTGAGTTCATACCCTTTACTTCAAATCCAGGAAGCCTCTGTAACCGTTCGAGGACAGCCTTCTCACCAGTTGAACCCAAAGGGA
>CALFEA010000240.1 GCA_937950385.1 uncultured Altererythrobacter sp.
CAAATGTATGGCCATGTCAGCCTAGCCGCAGTGCCCGACATTGATCGCAGCCAGCTCATCGTGATCCTTGGCGGCAATCCGGCAGCATCCAATGGCAGCCTTTGGACCGTGCCTGACTTTAAAAAGCGGGTGAAAGAAATGCAGGCGCGCGGCGGCAGGCTGGTTGTGGTCGATCCGCGCCAAACAGAAACCGCAAAGCTGGCCGATGCGTGGCATCCGATTAAGCCGGGCAGCGATACCGCTTTGCTTATCGGCATATTGCAATGCATTTTGGCAAAAGGCGATGATCTGCGCGAGGGCTTGGCTGAAATCACTGACAGCAGCTGGGCGCGCGTTAAGCCGATGGTCGATGGCTTTGTGCTGGCCGATCTTGCAGCATATTGCGGCGTCGATGAGGCAACCATCCGCAGCCTCGCCGCTGAGCTTTCCGATGGCCGTCCCTCTGCAATCTATGGCCGGATGGGTGTGTCTGTGTGCGAGTTTGGCGGGCTAAACCAATGGCTGATCCAGATTATCAATCTGGCGACCGGCAATTTGGACCGGGCAGGGGGCACAATGTTCCCCCAGCCTCTGCTCGATCTGGTCGCGCATGTGGGTAAGGGCGGTATCAAAACCGTTGAAACAGCGCGCGGAACCTTGCCATCCGTGATGAGCGAAATTCCCACCATTGCCTTTGCCGACGAGCTTACCCGCGATGATGAGCAGCGCATTCGCAGCCTGTTTGTAATTGCGGGCAATCCCGTGCTGTCCGCGCCTGATGGCCGGGCCACTGAGCGCGCGCTCGAAGGCCTCGATTTGATGGTGGCGATGGATATGCACATCACCGAAACCACGCGCCATGCGCATTATATATTGCCGCCATGCGGGCCGCTGGAAAAGGATCACTACACGTTTTTCTTCGGGCCATTATCGGTGCGCAATTTCGGATCATATTCCGCGCCAGCGTTTGAAATGGAGGAGGGCGCAAAGGCCGATTGGGAAATTGCCGCTCAACTTGCGGGCGCGATTATGGCGGCAAAGGGCGAGGCTATGCCAAACCTGCCGACACCGCGCGAAGTCTTGGACGGGATGCTGCGCGCGTCCCCTGCGGGCATGACATTGGCACAGGTTGAGGCGAGCCATGACGGCGTTGATCTTGGCCCGCTTCAACCATGCATTGCTGAGCGGATCATGACCGATGACAAATTGATCAATGCAGCCTCTGATGAGCTGATCGAGGAATGCGCGCGTTTTGCCGAGCGCATGGCTCAGACACCGCCGGATGCGCTCAGCCTAATCGGGCGGCGCCATGTGCGATCCAACAATAGCTGGCTGCACAATTCCAAGCGCTTGGTGAAAGGCCCCGATCGCTGCACGTTGATGATCAACCCTGCCGACGCCGCCGCGCGCGGGATTGAGCATGGCGACACAGTCACCATCGCGAGCCGTGTGGGCACGGTGGAAACTAGCGCCGAGGTGACTGAGGATATGATGCAGGGCGTCGTATCGCTCCCACATGGATATGGCCACAACCGCGAAGGGTTAAGCTGGCAGACAGCGGCGCAGCACGGGGGTGTTTCCATCAATGATCTCACCGATCCGCAGCGCTATGACCGCCTAACGGGCAATGCCGTACTCAATGGAACGCCGGTTGAAGTTGAACGCGCAGACATGCCCGCACTTGAAGCCATTCCGGCTGAATGATGAGGATTTAGGTGCAGCGCAGCATTGACCCTCTCACCGCCTTGCGCCAAAGCCTCGCGGCATGACTAGCACGCCCGTACAACGCGACCCCAAAAAGTCCTTTCAGGACATGATCCTCACGCTCCATGATTTTTGGAGCGCGCAAGGCTGTGTGATTTTGCAGCCTTACGACATGCGGATGGGCGCAGGCACATTTCACACCGCGACAACACTGCGCGCGCTGGGGCCGGAGCCATGGAATGCGGCTTTCGTGCAGCCTTGCCGCCGGCCAACCGATGGGCGCTATGGTGAGAACCCCAACCGCTTGCAGCATTACTACCAATATCAGGTAATCCTCAAACCATCGCCCAGCGACATTCAGGAGCTTTATCTGGAGAGCCTGAAACAGATTGGGATTGATCCGCTGAAGCACGACATCCGCTTTGTTGAGGATGATTGGGAATCGCCGACATTGGGCGCTTGGGGCCTAGGCTGGGAAGTGTGGTGCGACGGAATGGAAGTCACCCAGTTCACCTATTTCCAGCAAATGGGCGGGTTTGATTGCAAGCCAGTGGCGGGCGAATTGACCTACGGGCTTGAACGCCTTGCAATGTATATTCAGGGCGTTGATAGCGTGTACGACCTTGCTTTCAACCAGCAGGGCGTAAGCTATGGAGATGTGTTCCTTGAGAACGAAAAGCAAATGTCGAAATGGAATTTCGAAGTCGCTGACACCGATGCTTTGTTCGACTTGTTTAATAAGGCAGAGGCGGAGTGCCAAAACGCTCTAGCTGCACAAGTTCCCATTGCCGCCTATGAGCAAGCGGTCGAGGCCAGCCATCTGTTCAACCTCCTCCAAGCGCGCGGTGTAATCAGTGTGCAGGAACGCGCCAGCTATATGGCCCGTGTCCGCGATTTGGCACGCGGATCATGCGAGGCGCATATGGAGAAAGAAAAAGCAGGTTGGGCTGAGAAATATCCGGAGTGGTCACAATGAGCACTTCAGACTTCCTCCTAGAGATACGCTGCGAAGAAATCCCTGCCCGTATGCAGAAGGCGGCGCGGGCAGAGCTTGGCAAATTGTTTACTCGTGAGATGACAGCGACTGGTGTTGAGGCCGGTGAACTCACCGTCTGGTCAACGCCGCGCCGCTTGGCATTGATTGCGCGCGACCTGCCTATGGCAACCGAGGCAGTCACTGAAGAAGCCAAAGGCCCGCCAGAAGGCGCTCCTGATCAAGCCATTGACGGTTTCTGCCGCAAAAACGGCGTCACCCGCGACCAATTGGAAGTGCGCGATGTGAAGGGCCGCAACACCTATTTTGCAGTGAAAGATATTCCCGGACGCGCCGTGGCCGATGTCCTCGCCGAGGCTATTCCTGCAATCATCCGCGACTTTAGCTGGCCCAAAGCCATGCGCTGGGGCGATGCCTCGATCAGCACGGAAAGCCCGCGCTGGGTCCGGCCAATGTCAGGCATTATTGCATTGTTTGATGGCGCAGTTGTGCCTTGCGAAGCTGGAGGCATTTCTAGCGGTAACACGACAATCGGCCACCGTTTTCATTCAGCCGGAGTATCGCAGGAAAAAGTGGGAACCGGTTTTTCCGACCGCGATGCGACCAACAAAAACGGCGAGATCACC
The DNA here is from genome assembly GCA_937950385.1 of uncultured Altererythrobacter sp. Taxonomy (GTDB): domain Bacteria; phylum Pseudomonadota; class Alphaproteobacteria; order Sphingomonadales; family Sphingomonadaceae; genus Erythrobacter. The sequence goes on from CALFEA010000240.1 coordinate 3,304, forward strand.
ATTACGTCAGCCGACACTTACGCCGAAACCCTTCGCGCCGCTCATGTGATCGTCGATCATGTCGAGCGTGAAGGCATCGTGCGCGATGGCGCAAAAGAGGCGGCGGAAGCTGCTGGACTGAAATTGGTTGAGGACGAAGGGCTGGTTGTCGAAAACGCTGGCTTGACCGAATGGCCGGTGCCTTTGCTGGGCCGGTTTGAGGATGATTTCCTCGATGTGCCGCCCGAAACGATCCAGCTGACCGCGCGGGTTAATCAGAAATATTTCGTGTGCGAGGACAGCTCCGGTAAACTGGCAAACGCCTTTATCTGCACTGCCAATATCGATGCCGCCGATCCCGCTGTCGTCGTCGATGGCAATCGCAAGGTCTTGGCCGCGCGCCTCGCCGATGCACGCTTCTTCTGGGAATTGGATCAGAAGAAAACACTGGCGCAGCACGCCAAAGGCTTGGAGCGGATTACCTTCCATGAAAAGCTGGGCACGGTCGCCGATAAGGTGGACCGCGTTGCGAAGCTGGCCCGCTGGCTATGTGAGCCTTACGGGCAAAAAGGCCCAATTGTCGCTGGCGATCCTGTTTTGGCAGAACAGGCTGCGCGTCTGTGCAAGGCTGACCTTGTCACCGAAATGGTTGGCGAGTTTCCTGATCTACAAGGGCTGATGGGCGGATATTACGCTGCGAAAGAAGGGCTCGATCCGCAAATATCCGAAGCCATCCGTGATCATTACAAGCCGGTAGGGCAGGGCGATCATGTGCCCACTGCGCCTGTGTCGGTGGCTATATCACTGGCAGATAAGATGGACACTTTGATGTGCTTTTTTGCTATTGACGAGAAGCCAAC
>CALFEA010000241.1 GCA_937950385.1 uncultured Altererythrobacter sp.
GGTAATTATCCCGATCCACAATTATATGCAGAGGACCTTGTGATGATCGGCGATAGCCCGAGCAAACGCCGCTTAGAAGCCGCTTTGCAATTCGTCCCGGTTCTAAGTACCGCCGTCATTTTGATCGATCGAATTGGGCGGTAAGGCTATCATGTCAAACGAGAATATGGTCGCCGGTGAAGCGGCAGGCGGAGTTCGTTCTGGCCAAGGATATGGCTATGATGATAGCGACGAGGCTCTATTTGCACTCGAACTTGAAAAATATTGGAACGAGGCTCTAAACCTCAAATTCTGGCTTTTGGCTTTGATGGGTTTGGGGCTCTTGCTGGGCGTTGCTGCGACTTTGCTGTCTACCGAAATGTTCCGCTCAAACTCGCGGCTTGAACTGTCACAGATCGCCGCAAATGTTGCCGATATTGATCCAAGGGAAGCGGACAGCGCTGTATCTGAGCTGCAATATTTGAACACACAATACGAACTACTCGAAAGCCGCTTTATGGCGAAGCGAGTGGTCGAGGCTGGAAATTTAACGCGCGATGATGCTTTTTTGGAAGCATTTGGTTTTCTTGAGGAAGGAGCGCCCACCGACGGCGTTTTGGCGGAAGCGCTTCTAGAAAATCTCACAGTTGAGCCCATCACTCAATCAAGCTTGGTGGATGTTGGGTTTTCCAGTTCATCGCCAAAGGTCGCGCAGGAAGTTAGCGAGCTTTGGGCGCAAGAATTTATCGCGGCAAATTATGAAAAACGTTTCGGCGACAACATCGAAGCGCGCAAGTTTCTGCAAAATCAGATCGAAGCATTGCGTGACCAATTGGCACGTTCGGAACAAGAATTGGTTGAATATGCGAGCGCCAATCAAATTCTCGTTTTGGAAACTGGCTCTGGGAGCGCTGGCGGAGAATCCGCTAGCCAGACGCTAACAGGCGCTGAGCTTACGGCGTTCAACGAAGCGCTTGCCACGGCAGTGGCGGAGCGCATTACGGCTGAGGCTGCGGCGCGTTCGGGCGTAGGTGCGAATTTTGCTGCCACCGACGCGCTCAGCGATAAGCTTGCGGTAGCACAGTCGGAGCTTGCTGAACTGAAAGCTAACTTTGGCCCCGGTTACCCCCCTCGGCGCGAAGCAGAAGCGCGCGTAAATGCGTTTCGGACTGCTATCGCGCAGCAGCGCAGAGAAAAAACTGGCGTTACGGCGCGCGAGGCTCAAGCGCAATTGCAAGCCGCTCGCGCCAAAGAAAATGCCTTGAGGCGAGAGCTCCAGAGCGCCAAATCGGGTTTTCTGCGGCAGCAAAACCAAGGCATTCGCTACGGAATTCTGAAGCGTGAAGTTGAGACCAATCGTGAGCTTTATGATGGCCTACTGCAGCGCTTCAAAGAATTGGAAGCATCCGGTGCGGGTCAAAACAATATTAAGCTGATTGACGAAGCCGAACTGCCAAATCGGCCTTATGCTCCGTCTTGGGTGCAGAATTTGGCGATTGCTCTTGTGCTATCCGCGCTCCTTGGAGCCGCGATTGTTTATCTGAGAGTGATGCTTAGCCAAACTCTCAAAGACCCGCAGGATGTTAAGCGTGAATTGGGGCTGGCCTTGCTTGGTGCAATCCCAGAAAATGACAGTAAGAGCCTGGTCGGCCAAGTCGCAGAGCGCTCATCTGAATTTAACGAAGCCTATGCTTCAATCAGAACCAATCTCACTTTCTTGACAGCCGAAGGGGCGCCGCAGGTTCTGATGCTGACGTCCTCAGTCCCAAGCGAGGGCAAGTCGATTTCGTCGCTCGCGCTAGCCTCTAGCTTCGCGCAATTGGGCAAGAAAACACTGCTGATTGACGCAGATTTACGCGCCTCCAAATTGGTATCATCTCTGGGTATGGTTCCTAAGCATAAGGCGGGACTTTCCGGGCTTCTTTCCGGCCAAGCCAAAAGCCTTCTGGAGGTCGTCGACCATTCAGAAGAATTGGAGATTGATTACATTCATTCCGGCCCCGTTCCGCCCAATCCAGTAGAGCTGCTGAATGGCGACCGGGTCGAGCAATTGCTGAATGAAGCCCGCGGGCATTACGATCAGATTATCATTGATAGCGCCCCAGTATTGGCGCTGGCTGATGCGTTGCAACTTTCAAAATCGGCTGATGGCGTCATTTACGTGATTGAAGCTGATCGGATCAAAATGCGCGGTATCTCAAGCGCGCTTGACCGGTTGCGTTCCGTTGGCGCCGATTTGAAAGGTGCAATTGTTACCAAGCTGGATAATGGCCACACCTCATACGGTTATGGCTACGGCTATGGTTATGGCTATGGCTATGGCAATAAACCTGAAGCCAGTGACGACTAAGCGTCTAGGCTGTGCTTTCTAAGAAGCTCCGTATTGTGAAGGGCGCGGTCATTGGAATCGTGATGGTCGTCCTTGCGATTTGGATGGGTATCCATACCGCTAGCCTTGTTCTGGAGCGCAAATCACCCGAAATTGCTTTGCAGCTAAACTCCAAGAATGGGAAGGCAATCGGGCGTCTGGCGCTTCAAGACTTTTCCTCGAGAGTTGCAGAAGGAGCGACGCCAGAGGCGGCGGCGCTCGCGGTCGCCCCGATGGCGCGCCAAGCTTTGGGTCACGAACCTTTGCAGCCCAGTGCCCATGCTATTCTGGCCTTGGCTGCGAAAAGCCGAGAAGAGCGAAAGCGTATTTTGGAACAGGCTCTAAAGCTCAATCGCCGTTCAGCGACACTGCTTGGCACTTCGCTTCAAGAAGAGCTTGCTGACGAGAATCTTGAAGGTGTGATTGCAACGCTCGATATAATCCTGCGTGTCCACCCAGAAATGTCCAAAGAGTTTTTTCCTGTGCTGGCCGGGGCTTTGGCGGATGATCAATCTTTGCCTGTGTTTGAGCAAGTTTTGGCATCAAGGCCGCCTTGGCAGGATAGTTTTCTGACTACTGCAAGCGGTGTTCCTGCGGCGGTTATTAACGTTGCCGAACTGCGCCGCCGCGTAAGCATTGAAAGCGAGAATTTGGATGCTTTATTGGTCTCCCGACTGGCAGCAGCAGGAGAATGGGAGGCAGCGCAGGCGCACTACGACTTTCTTGAAAAACGCTTTCCTCGGTCAACCGATCCGGCTTTGAGATCAGACTTTCCGCCAATTGATTGGAGGCTGGCGGATAGCCGTGAAAAGCGCGCCCAATTGAGCCGCGATGGGGCTGCGATAGAGCTTTTTGTGCGGGCCGGTTCTGGCGGAATTGTGATGGAGCGGATATTCCCAGCTAAGAAATCTAGGGTTCTCGTAAAGATCACCCACGACATCCAACCGTCGGCGCAACTTGAAAATGTCCGCTTGCAGGCGAAATGCGCTGGCGAGGGTCAATTGCTGATGGCTCAAAATTTCGCTGAACAATCAGGCACTGCCTCTTTCGAAGTGCCGGCAAGCACTTGCGATTTTGTCAATCTAGCCATTTACGCCCGCGTGCCTTCAGTCAGTCCAGCTTTACGCGGTTCTATCCTATCCTTCAAAGCCGAGTAAGTTCGAACACAGTGAGTAATCCGATTGGGCTGGCCAGCTCAATGCTTAAAGCGTCAGATCCGCTTCGCCATCGCCGAACATACCTTTGAGATCGTAGATCACTGCACCATCTTTGCCCAAGCTGCGCGCCCACCGGGCGCCCGCTGCGCGGAAAGGGGTATGGGCCACAGCGCCAATAATTGCGTCATATTTGCCCTGGGTAGGTGCCTGGACCAATTCCAAGCCATATTCTGCTTGTGCCTCGGCAACATCAACCATCGGGTCGTGCACTTCAACTTTGACCCCGTAGTCCTTGAGCCCATCAATGACGTCTATCACGCGCGTATTGCGCAAATCAGGGCAATCTTCCTTGAACGCTAGGCCGAGTATCAGGACGCGCGATCCGTTGACTTGAATGCATTGCTTGAGCATCGTCTTGACCAAGGTCGCTGCGACGAAGCCGCCCATATCATCATTGATGCGCCGCCCTGCCAATATCACTTGCGGGTGATAGCCAATCGCCTCAGCCTTATGAGTGAGGTAATAAGGATCAACTCCGATACAATGCCCGCCCACTAGGCCCGGTTTAAACGGCAGGAAATTCCATTTCGTACCTGCTGCTTCCAAGACTTTGGAAGTTTCGATCCCCATCTTGTTAAAGATGATTGCCAGCTCGTTGATCAGGGCGATGTTCAAATCGCGTTGGGTATTCTCAATAACTTTTGCCGCTTCTGCGACCTTAATCGATTCCGCCTTGAAAGTGCCTGCCGTGATAATCTCGCGGTAGAGAGCATCGACTGTCTCTGCTGTTTCCGGTGTCGAGCCCGATGTCACTTTTAGGATATTGGGCAAGCGGTGCGTTTTATCGCCGGGATTGATCCGTTCAGGGCTGTAACCGCAGAAGAAATCTTGGTTAAATGTGAGGCCCGATGCGGCTTCCAGCACGGGCACGCAATCCTCTTCGGTCGCGCCGGGATAGACTGTGCTTTCATAGATCACGATATCGCCGCGTTTCAGAACCGACCCAACCAATTTTGATGCGCTGATGAGCGGGGTTAAATCGGGCGAACGGTGGGCGTCAATTGGCGTGGGCACGGTTACGATATAGACCGCGCAATCGGCAAGATCGCTGGGGTTGCTACTGTAGGCTAGATGCGCCGCTTGCGCCAATTCATCCGCGTCCACTTCATGGGTCCGGTCAATGGAATTGCGCAATTCGCCGATCCGCGTTTCATTAATGTCAAAGCCCACGACTGCGCGGATTTTGCCCAATTCCACCGCTAGCGGCAGACCGACATAGCCGAGGCCAATAACTCCAATCTTTGGCCGTGAAACGTCCATGAAATACAATCTTTCCTACCAAGCTTGCGGTTATAAAGCCCGCTACTGAGCGCATTGCTTTAGGCCGCGCATGCAAACATAAGGTAAATGGAAAGCAGCCGGTTCGATTGTGCGCAGCCACCGCAATTGGACTTCATTTCCACTTGTCAGCCAATTGTTTACCACAATCTGCCATAGCGGCCTCTACACATGTCGCCTCGGCCAGTTTCGGCCCTGCGCGCAAGCATAAAGAGCAATGGTTTGACCAATACAGCCCCGCAAAAAATCCTCATCATTTTTGGTACGCGCCCCGAGGCGATTAAGCTGTTCCCTGTGGTGCATGCTTTGGCAGCCACGGATGGGCTTGAGCCGGTCGTGTGCGTCACAGCGCAGCACCGCGAGATCCTTGATCAAGTGCTGGACATTGGCGGGATCAAGCCTGATTTCGATCTTGATATTATGCAGCCCGATCAATCGCTCGACGCGCTGACATCGCGATTATTGCTCAAAATTGGCGGGGTGATGGATGAGGTGAAGCCTGACCGCGTAATCGTCCAAGGCGACACTGCCACCGCTATGGTCGGCGCATTGGCGGCCTATTACCGCAAAATTCCGGTTGGCCATGTTGAGGCGGGCCTGCGCAGCTACAATATCTATCATCCGTGGCCTGAAGAAGTGAATCGCAAGATCATCGGCACGATTGCCGATTTGCATTTTGCACCGACGCAAACTTCTGCCGATGCGCTCACCAATGAAGCCGTGCCTGCAGGCGGCGTGCATATCACCGGCAATACGGTTATCGATGCGCTGCATTGGGTAACGAAAAAGATTGAAGCGCAGCCTGAATTGGCCAGCGGCTTGGGTGATTTGAAAGCGAGGTTCGCAGGCAAAAGAATTGTCGGTGTGACCAGTCACCGGCGCGAGAATTTTGGCGGCGGGTTGGAGAATATTGCAGGCGCGATTGCCGATTTGGCGAAACGCGATGATATTGCGTTGATCTTTCCCGTGCATCCCAATCCCAACGTCCGCGCGGTGATGGATGCCGAGCTAAAAGACCTCGATAATGTCGCGATGATTGAACCGCTCGATTATCCGCATTTCGTCCATTTGCTTTCGATTGTGGACCTTATGCTGACCGATAGCGGCGGGGTGCAGGAAGAAGCGCCAGCGCTCGGCAAGCCAGTGTTGGTAATGCGCGAGACAACCGAACGGCCCGAAGGCATTGCCGCGGGCACGGCCAAATTGGTCGGCACAAACCGCGCGGCGATTGTCGCGGCGGCCAATGAATTGCTCGATGATGCAGAGGCTTACGAGGCGATGGCCCGGGCGCATAATCCCTTTGGCAATGGCGATAGCAGCCAGCGGATTGCGGATTTGCTGAAGAAGTAAGAGTTCGCCTCGACCAATTTGTTGCGAAACCTCAAATCGGTTCGGCTTGCCGGACCGCAAGGGCGACTGCCCGCCCGCAGCGACACGAACGCAGTGAGTGCGGAGCGAGGATAGCCAAGTGAGCGGACGCGAACGCTGGCGCTTGAAGTAAAAACAAGAGCGTTACCGGTAAATTTACCTCTTTGCGCCAAAGACTTCTCAAGAAATTCAAAAGGGAAGTTATTTGATGCGCGGTAATGATCTGCCCAAAGTTTGCGTTGTTGGTCTTGGCTATATCGGTCTGCCCACCGCCGCAGTGATTGCTCGCTCAGGCATGCAAGTGCACGGCGTTGATGTAACGCAAAGCGTGGTCGATACGATCAATCGCGGCGAGATTCATATCGAAGAAGTGGATCTGGATGGCCTCGTCCAAGGCGTGGTTCAGCGCGGCCTGCTCAAAGCCTCGACCACAGTTGCACCGGCGGATGTGTTTGTGATCGCCGTGCCAACGCCCTTCTCCAAAGACGGCAGCCATGCGCCTGATATCTCTTATGTATTGGCGGCGGCTGAGAATGTTGCCGAGGTTTTGAAAGTCGGCGATACCATCATTTTGGAATCAACCTCGCCTGTCAGCACCACTGAACAAATGCGCGATATGATTGCGGCCAAGCGTCCTGATCTGCGTATGCCTGGTCTGTGTGATGGCACGCCCGATGTGGCGATTGCTTATTGCCCAGAGCGCGTTTTGCCGGGCAAAATCCTCGAAGAGCTGACCAATAATGACCGTTCTATCGGCGGAATTACGCCGCGTTGTGCGCGTAAGGCTTTGTCATTTTACAAGCGTTTCGTGCGCGGAACCTGTGTCACCACTGATGCGCGGTCTGCTGAAATGACTAAGCTGGTTGAGAATGCCTACCGCGATGTGAACATTGCTTTTGCCAATGAACTTTCGGTGATTTCGGACGCAATGGACTTGGATGTTTGGGAAGTTATCAAGCTCGCCAATCGCCATCCGCGCGTGAATATTCTCACCCCTGGCCCCGGTGTTGGCGGACATTGTATCGCGGTTGATCCGTGGTTTATTGTCCATGGCGCACCGAATGAAAGCCCGCTGATCCGCACCGCTCGCGGCGTGAATGATGGCAAAATCCATCATGTTATCGCGCGGGCCCAAGCTTTGGTGGAAGCCAATCCCAAGGCGAAAATCGCCTGTCTTGGCCTTGCCTTTAAAGCCAATATTGATGATTTGCGCGAAAGCCCAGCCCGCATGGTTGCGGCCACTTTGGCCCGCGAATATGGCGAGCGTGTGCAAGTGGTTGAGCCCTATATCCCTGAATTGCCAGCTGAATTCACTGGCACAGGTGCAGGCCATGTCGACATCGATACCGCATTGGAAGAATGCGATATTATGATCGTTCTGGTGGATCACGACATCTTTAAGTCGGTCCCGCTGGAAGAGCGCGCAGCCAAGCATGTCTATGACACGCGCGGCATTTGGCCGGATCAGCCTTCGCATCAGCCCGCACAGCCAGTGGAATTGCGCAAGGCAGGCTAGGGCGCGCCTGCGTCAATAAGATGCCGAGGCCAGATGAGGCCAAACAAGGCCAAAGCCGAGATGGGCTGAGATCACCGTGCTACAACGGCTGACCTCTGCGTCATTTGGCCAGACAAATTGCCTCTATTGGACAAGCCCAATATCAGGCGCATCTTCCTGCTTCATGCCCACAACATGATAGCCTGCATCGACATGATGGACTTCGCCAGTCACCCCTGATGACAAGTCAGACAGGAAGTACAATCCTGATCCGCCGACATCGTCAATCGAGACATTGCGGCGCAAAGGCGAGTTCAATTCGTTCCATTTGAGGATGTAGCGGAAATCGCCAATGCCGCTGGCGGCCAAGGTCTTAATCGGCCCGGCTGAAATCGCATTAACGCGAATGTTTTTCGGACCCAAATCATTGGCGAGATAGCGCACGCTGGTCTCCAGCGCGGCCTTGGCAACGCCCATCACATTGTAATGCGGCATGACTTTTTCCGCGCCATAATAAGTGAGGGTGACGATCGAGCCGCCGCCGCTGATGCTGCCATCCTCGTTTTCAACGACCGGCGGCATCATTTCAGACGCGCGTTTTGCCACCGCTACCAGTGAATAGGCTGAGATATTCATCGTCATCAGGAAATTATCGAGGCTTGTGTCGAGATATTTCCCGCGCAGCTCATTCTTGTCGGAATAGCCGATTGCATGGACGACAAAATCAATGGTGTCCCAGCGCTGTTTCAGCGTATCAAAGGCCGCGTCCAGCGCATCCATATCCGACACATCGCATTCGAGCAGAAAATCCGAACCCAGCTCAGCGGCAAGGGGTTTTACGCGCTTGGCCAAAGCCTCGCCCTGATAGGAAAACGCCAGCTCAGCGCCCTGTGCGGCCAACTGCTTGGCAATGCCCCAAGCCAGTGATTTGTTGTTCGCAAGGCCCATAATCAGGCCGCGTTTTCCCTGCATCAAACCGCTCATGTAGCGTGCTCCTCATCCGTGTTCTTGTCGTCTTCGCCGATTTGCGCCAGCGAAGCATTTAATTCTGCGCCCATAACCAGTCCCAGCCCCACGAGCCAGAAAAAGAATAGCACAACCATGATCCCTGCAAGGCTGCCATAGATCAAATCATAAGTGATCGCGCGGTTGATAATGGGAGGCAAAGCGCTGGTCACGGCTAACCACCAAAGGCTTGTGGCCAAGGCGCCGGGCCATTTGGGATAATTGCGCGCGCGATACTGGCCCGGTGTCAGCATCAAGAAAAGCAAATAAAGCGAGATCGCCAGACTGATCGCGGGCACTGCGCGCGACAATTGCAAGCTGGATACTGTGTCGGCCAATTGCGGGGCCCAATTGCCAATAAATTGCTGGGCTGTGCCGATAGCAACTTGCGCAAACAAAGACCCAATCATCAGCAAAATGGCAAGCAGGCTCATGCCGATACTCACCAAACGCGACAACCAAAAGGCTGTGCTGGCAGTCGTATCATAGGCGCGGCGCAAAACATCGCGGATGGATTCGATTAGGCCTGAAATTGTCCATAGACCCACCGCAGCTCCCATCCATAAGAGCAATCCAGAGCTTGCTTGCATGGTGTTGCGGGCAACTGGCTCAATAATCGCGGCGACATTGGGCGGAGTTGCGCCCAAAACGGCATCAATCATTTCCATTTGATCGACACTATCGCCCACCAAAGGAAATAGGACCGCTCCCAAAATGAAAAACGGAAAGATTGCCAGCATCGATAAATAGGCCAAATTGCCCGCGTGGATAAACCCATCATCCCATGTTCGCACGGCTGTGCGCCGGGCAATCGCCAAGCCGCGTGATGTGTGATGCGGGCTGATTGGCATAGGTTAGAGGCGGCCTTTCGGGTTCAAACTGCCACTCTTAATCCGCTGCGCTCAAAAGCCAAACTTTGCGCGCGGATTACTGTCGTCGTTCCACCCGTCAAGCCGCTTGATAAGCTCTGCGCTATCCTCTGGCATTTGCACCTCAAGCGTGACCAGCTGATCGCCATGTGTGCCGGTCTTGTTGCTGAAACCTTTGCCTTTGAGGCGCATCACAGTGCCGCCATTAGTGCCCGGTTTGATCGTCAGCATAACGGGGCCGGTGGCGGTTGGGCATTTGACCTTTGCGCCGTGCAAAGCTTCATCAATTGTGATCGGGAGGTCGAGGCGAATATGGTCGCCATCGCGCCGGAAAAACGGGTGGGCATCCACCTCAATCATTACTAGCCCGTCACCTTTTCCGCCTGGCCCATCATGGCCCTTGCCTTTCAGGCGCATCTGCGTGCCATCCTCGACGCCGGCAGGCAATTTGAGCGAAATGGTCTTACCATCCGCCATGGTGATGCGCTGATCTGTGCGGGTTGCGGCATCCACAAAGGGCACGGCTAAGCGGTAATGAATATCTGCGCCCTTTTGCGGAGGAGGCCGCCGGGTTTGACCGCCAAATCCGCCGGAACCTCGCGCTGCGCCGCCGCCAAATAGACCTTCGAATAAGTCGCCGAGATCCATATCACCGGCCTGTCCGCCGGGCTGACCCTGCGGACCTCTCGGGCGTCCACCACCAAATCCGCCGCCACCGAAGCCGCCACCAGCGAAACCACCGCCGCCAAAAGGATTGGTTGGATTGCCCTCTGCGTCCACTTCTCCGCGATCAAATGCAGCGCGTTTTGCGCTATCGGACAGCAAATCATAGGCGTTGGTGACAAGGCTAAAGCGTTCCGCCGCCTTGGGATTGTCCTGATTGCGGTCGGGATGCAGCTGTTTGGCTAGCTTGCGATAGGCGCTTTTGATCTCTTTTTCAGAGGCTGTGCGCGCTACGCCAAGGGTTTTATACGGGTCCGGCATGGCCGCTAGCTAAGTGTTACAATGGCTTGGTGCAAGCACTGTGTATTCGGTGATGAGCCCAAGCCATTGGTCACGGCGAGGCGGTGAACCGCTTGAAATGTCCAAAACCGTGGCTTTTGCGTGACGGTATGCTGCAATGCGGCGAGAATGCTCAAGTAAAGCATTGAATGAATCGACTGTATCGGCTTATGAGAGCTTTATTGTTATAAAAA
>CALFEA010000242.1 GCA_937950385.1 uncultured Altererythrobacter sp.
GTCCGCGTTTAGTAGATTGCTGAGCTTGTGCCTTAGTGGGACATTTGACCGCTATCGGTGACTTAGCAGGTGCGAATTGTTTGGGGACTTTAGACTAAATGGCCGCGTTTTCTTCCCGCCGGGTAATCCTTCGGCGCGCTCTTTTGGCAATTGCCGCAATTCCTGTTTCAGGCGCGTTATTGGCCGCCAATCAAAAGGCATTGCGCCTGCCATCAGGGGCAATGCGGCTGACACGCACATTGGAGCGCGGCCTTGGGGATGGCAAAGCGATTACGGTTGAGCGGCAATGGATGATCGAATTTTCGCGCAGCGGCCGGGGCGTACAAATCACCGGCAGACAGATTTCTGCAAAAGTTGATGCTCCAAAACAGCTCGAAGCCTTGGCCAAAATCGAAGAAGCGCGAATCGCCGAAGGCATGTTCCCAATGCTCCTATCGCAAACAGGTCAATTATTGGGGCAGGCCAGCGCAAATAATGCGGCGGGCGATAAGAGCGCCATGGCGCAAGCGATTGCTGTGGCCGAGGCGATGATTGCAAAATCCGGCCGCAGCCCTTCTGACAGGGCGCAAGCGATGCAGCACCTTGCGCAAATGCAGCAAGCCAGTCAGCCGCTGTTTGCAACTATGCCGCGCGATCTGTTCTTTCCAAGCAATGCGCCAATCCGCGAGGTTCGCCCCATCAGCCTGCCCGGCGGTATGCTCGGAGAATTTGAGCTGACATATGATGCGCGCGCTATGCCCGATGCCGATTGGCTTGCGCATGCAGAACGACGGATTATCACCCGATTGGGCGCAGATGTGCGGCAATCGCGCGAAATCTGGTCACTGGATGATATGGAGGTTTAGGTCGCTCAAAAGAATGGCGGTATTATTTTACCTCTGCTGAAACCCGCTGTTTTGCTTGACTTGCGCGCCCTATCGCGCCAATTGGCCGCCGAACCGCGCTGACCCTCACTGGCAATTGCGCGCTCCAAATCAAACAACCCGCAGGCCTCCGCATCCAGCACCGGTCTGCAAATTAGGACAGTAAGCCCATGAAGGTGCTCAGCAAACAGACCCGGTCGATCAAACCGGCAGAGGTCGAAAAGAAGTGGCATATTATCGACGGCGAAGGCCTTGTCGTTGGCCGCGTTGCTTCGATTATCGCCAATATCCTGCGCGGTAAAACCAAGCCCAGCTACACTCCGCATGTTGATTGCGGCGACCATGTGATTGTCATCAACGCCGGCAAAGTGAAATTCACTGGCAATAAAATGACCGACAAAATCTATTACAAGCACACCGGTCACCCCGGCGGCATCAAGCAAACCACTCCTGAAAAAGTGCTCGAAGGGCGCTTTCCTGAGCGTGTGCTTGAAAAAGCTGTTGAGCGGATGATCCCGCGTGGTCCTTTGGGCCGTGCGCAAATGCGTGCGCTGCACCTTTATAACGGCACTGAGCATCCACATGACGGCCAAAACCCGACTGTGCTCGACGTTGCTTCCATGAACCGCAAGAATAAGGTCACCAAATAATGGCTGACGAAAAGACACCAGAAACCGAAACACCGGTTGAAGCCACTCCTGAAGCGGCAGCGCCAGAAGCAACGACCGAAGCAGCGCCTGAAACTGTCTCCGATCTTGCTGATCTGAAAGACATTGCTGGCGATGCGCCTGATGCCGATGCCGCTGCAATTGCTGCTGCACCGACTATGCCACTACGCGAGCAAGAGCTTGATCAGTATGGCCGCGCTTATGCAACCGGACGCCGCAAAGATGCGACTGCCCGCGTTTGGATCAAGCCTGGCAAAGGCGTGATCACGATCAATGGCCGCGATCAGGAAACATATTTTGCACGTCCGACCTTGCGTCTCGTGATCAACCAGCCTTTCGGCATCACTGACCGCGAAGGCCAGTATGATGTGATTGCAACTGTGCGCGGCGGCGGTCTTTCCGGCCAAGCTGGCGCGGTAAAGCACGGCATCAGCCAAGCTTTGACGAAATATGAGCCAACATTGCGCGCCACAGTGAAAGCTGCTGGCTTCCTCACCCGCGATAGCCGCGTTGTTGAGCGTAAGAAATATGGCCGCGCGAAAGCCCGCCGTAGCTTCCAGTTCTCGAAACGCTAATATTCAGCTTTCGAATACAAGAAACGGGGCGGCCTATTGCAGGTCGCCCTTTTTCGTTTGGGACCTAATCTGTGTGTTCAGGAAGCGTGCGCAATTCCGCTTCAATGGGCTGGCCCAATGCGCAGGTCAGCACGCGGTATGATGGCGGGCTCCCGCGCAACCGCGTCGACAATGTGCCCACGCCTAGCATCCGCATAGAGTGCCCATCGCGCTCCCGCGTCAAATCAAACGGGATATGCACATGGCCAGAGATGACCACATCACCGCCTGCGGCCGCTAGGGCTGCAAAGGCTGCATCGCCGCCAATCGTCGGGTTCTTCGCGTCCTCATTCTCGCCCAGCAAAGGGTGATGGCAAATGATCAGCTTTTGGCGCTTATCGCCCTTTAGCCCTTTCAAATGCGCAATCGTTTCCGCCAGCGCTTCATCGGTTACAAATCCATCTGACCAAGGGAAGCGCGGCTGAATACGCACCGTGCTTTTCAGCGGCACAAGCACTACATCTGGCGACCGGAAAGCTGCGCTGCTGATCCCCGATTTCAATCGCCGATAGCGCCGATAGGGATCTGTAAAACGCTCCCACATGTCATAATAGGGCATGTCGTGATTGCCCGCGCACAGCACCACGGGGCAATCAAACTGCGCAAAATAATCACGCGCTGCGGCGAATTCGAAATGCTTAGCGCGCTGGGTCAAATCGCCCGTACACAGCACCAAATCGGCCCGCTCATCCACTGCAGCCTTGGCAAAGGCATCCAATGCCGCGCGGTTTTCGACACCGAAATGCACATCACTGCAATGGAAGATACGTGTGGGTGCGCCGATTGCCATAATGACCGCCAAACAAGCCGCTCAGCCGCGCATTGGCAAGGGGGACACATTTTTCATGCCCCGCATCCTCTAGATTTTATTGGTCAAAATCATCCAAGCCGCCACCCCATTGAGCAGACTGAATAGGAAATAGGCACCTAGCACCGCGGGCCAACCACTCCAAATCAGCAGCATAGCGGCAAGCAACACCAGAAACTCTGTGAGCAAACTCATCCGCCCGCCAAGCATATGCACAAAGCCCGGCATCTGCCCCAGCAAAGGGTGACCGCTTTCCAAAACGGCCTTGTGCAAGGCAAAATTGCCAATGCCCAATAGGAAACAGATAAGAATCGCAAACCAGATCGCCATTGTTTGATTATTGCGCGATATTTCGTCGGTTGGAAACAGTCGTTCGTCGGCAAAACTGCCCCGCCCGTCTTTTGCGCGCCGCATCGGTCGAGCGTTTGCCCTCAATCGTCGAGGGCTTGCTGACCGGCATGGCGCCCTGCCCTAGAACTTGAATTGCGCAGCGGGTCACCCCCATCTCCCTCAACCCCCAAGGCCCGCGCGCTAATGGAGAGTATTATGTTCAAGTCATTCATTGCCGCCGCTACAATCGGAACCGCCCTGATCGCTGCCCCTGCAATCGCAGGCCCTAGCGCCGCTGGCTCCGATGCCGCGCAATCATCCACAATCCAATATGCTGACCTCAATCTGGCCACCCCCGAAGGCCAAGCGCAATTGGAACGCCGCATCGATACGGCCGCCCGCAAAGTCTGCAAGCTGGGCGAGCACCGCACCGGCACACGCGTTCCATCGGGCCAACGCAAAGCTTGCTATGTGAAAGCCCGCAAGAGCGCGCGCAGCCAGATGGCTTCGCTGATCAGCGACACACGCCGCGGAGGCTAAGCGCATAAGGCACAACAAGCGCCCCTAACCAAGGCGCTTGCAGGGGTGTGATCCGGCTCTCAACCAATCCCCGAGAGCCCGATTGCACCCCTTTTTTGTTTGATTGAAAGTGCTGATCTCAGCAACCAGGCCGAATCGAGCGGCCCCTTACCTTCCCGCCATTGCTTTCACTTTGGACAGATAGGTTCGGCCAATTCGCAAGGCTTCCAATTCGGAACCATTTTGCACCTCGGCCGACCACACGCCAAGGCCATCATGCCTAAGGCCGTGGATGCGATCCTTGCGCAATATGGTCGAGCGGTGAATGCGAATGAATTGCGCGGGATCCAGCTTCTTCTCAAGCCCAGCAATGGTTTGCAGCAGCAAATAGGTTCGTGCGCCATCAGCGCCGTCTTTTGCGCATACATGCAGCCGTACATAATCCCGCTCTGCATCAATCCGGCTGACTTGCGAAACCGCAATCCGAAGCAATTCAGACCGGTGCGGAACCCATAATTCATTGAGCCATTCGCTACTCGCGCGCCCGCCCTCGGGCATTGTTTCTGTTTTGCGATCAATCGCGCGGCCTATCGCTCTAGCCAGCCGGTCAGCCGCCACTGGTTTCAGCACATAATCGATTGCATCCAGATCAAAGGCCTCAACTGCAAAATCCTCATGTGCGGTCACGAAAATCACCGCTGGCGGCCTTTTGAATTTGGTCTTCATGTCAGAAAGCGCACGGGCAACGCCAAGGCCGTCCAGCTCTGGCATCGTCATATCAAGCAAGATCAGATCCGGGCTGAGCGCCTCGGCCAATCGCAAGGCAGCGGCCCCATCGCTGGCCGTTCCGATGACATTGATCGAGGGAATATCGGCGCAAATCACTTGAATGCGCTCAACCGCCAATGGCTCATCATCGACGATCAAAGTGCGCAGAGGCATCTGAGCAGTGTTGGGCGCGTTATCGGTGGGAATATCATCAGCCATTGCGGGTCAGAGGTATCCTTATTTCGCTCCCATAGCCATCGGTGGTCGGGCCAGAAGTCAATTCAATATCAGGGCCAAAACGCGCCTCGAGCCGGTCGCGGACATTGGCCAAACCAATACCAAAACCATCCGCTGCATCCTTGGGCACGCCGGGGCCATTATCGGTCACGGTGATAACCAAACGGTCAAATTCCTCGCGCGCGGCAACTTTTACAATAACGGGGCGATTATAGGGCGACACGGCATATTTCACCGAGTTTTCAACCAGCGGTTGCAAAATCATGCCGGGAACGCGTGCATCTGCCAAATCATCGGGCAGATCAAATTCAGTTTTTAGCCGCTCAGGAAAACGCACTTCTTCAATGTTGAGATAGTGTTTTTGCAGATCAAATTCCTGCTCCAGCGCCACATCAGAGGTCGGCTCATTGGTCAGGCTGTGGCGGTAAAAGCTAGAGATCGTCTGGATCATTTGTTCCGCCTGCTGCGCCTTGCCGGTCAGGACCAAAGCAGACAGCGAGTTCAATGTATTGAACAGAAAATGCGGGTTCACTTGATAGCGCAAGCTCCGCAATTCCGCCGCTTTCGCAGCGCTGCGGAAAATTTGCTCGCGCCGCTCTGCTACGCGCACTTGCGCGGTAGCGAGCATTGAGAAATAGACCGCTGACCATGCCAGCATCATGAAATAGCGGCTAAGCGCGATGTCCGTCAGACTTGCCCAAAAGCCGAATTTCTTTTTGGTTTTGTCCTTATCGTCGGCATTATCAGCGCCCGATCCCGGCACTTCATCCAATAGGCTGCCACTTGAATTTCCCCCTGTGGCACCTGCATCGTCACTTTGCTCAATCTTGTTTTTATGGTGCATCTGCTCGAATACGCTATTATTCACTTGTGCAGTCAGCAGCGCCACCGGCAAAGCCAGCACCAAGGATGCAGTGATCTTCATCCACAATGGACGCGCGTCGAACAAACGCAGCAAGAGCCACAAGATCAGCGTGATTCCCATTCCGGCCAGCACAACAATGCTGCGCAATTGCATCATTTCAAGGGCATCGTGGCCAGACATCACTTCCCAGCGCAATGTCGCTAGGATGAAATAGGTGACCCAAAGGGCCGCGACAGAAATCATGACGGCGCGAAACGGGACGCTTGCGCGCATTTTTGGAGCTATGGACTGCATTATGCCCAAGGGTTTAGCCCGCACACCCGCTAAAGGCCAATTCGTGGATCGGATGGAATCGCCTGTTTGTCGAACGGAAACGCGTCAGATTTACGCCTTTTCCAGCAAGCCTTCGTCGGCAATTTTCTTCTTCCAGGTGGCTGGCGCCAGCGTGTGGACATTATTGCCCTCGCTATCGACGGCTACAGTTACGGGGAAATCTTGCACTTCAAATTCGTAGATCGCCTCCATGCCAAGGTCTGCAAAGCCAACGACTTTGCTGCCTTTGATCGCCCGACTGACGAGATATGCCGCGCCGCCAACCGCCATTAGGTAGGCCGACTTCCCATCACGGATCGCGCCGGTTGCATCGGGGCCGCGTTCTGCTTTGCCAACCATTGCGAGCAAGCCTTGGTCGAGCATCATGCGGGTGAATTTATCCATGCGGGTAGCGGTGGTGGGGCCAGCGGGGCCGACCACTTCCTCACCCACCGGATCAACCGGGCCAACATAATAGATGACGCGGCCTTTGAACTCGACGGGCAATTCTTCGCCGCGCTCCAGCATATCCTTGATACGCTTATGCGCCGCATCGCGTCCGGTCAGCATTTTGCCATTGAGCAAGAGGCGGTCGCCTTGCTTCCAGCCCTGCACATCTTCGGGAGTGAGGCTGTCCAATTCAACGCGTTTGGCGCTGGCATCTGGCTTCCAATGGACATCGGGCCAAGCATCCAAGTCGGGCTGCGGCAAATAGGCTGGGCCGCTGCCATCCATGGTCACATGAGCATGGCGAGTCGCCGCGCAATTGGGGATCATGGCCACAGGTTTACCTGCCGCATGACACGGCCAATCATTGATCTTTACGTCAAGGATGGTGGAAAGCCCGCCCAAACCTTGCGCGCCGACACCGGTGGCATTGACCGCGTCAAAAATATCGATCCGCAGCTGCTCAATATCTGTCTGAGCGCCGCGCGCTTTCAATTGGCCCATATCAATCGGGTCCATCAGGCTTTGCTTGGCGAGTTTTACGCAATGCTCTGCTGTGCCGCCAATACCAATGCCGAGCATTCCGGGCGGGCACCAACCAGCGCCCATCGACGGGATCTGCTCCAGCACCCATTCCACGATATTGTCCGACGGGTTCATCATTTTGAACTTCGATTTATTCTCGCTGCCGCCGCCCTTGGCCGCGACATCAATGGAAATTTCCTTGCCCGGCACCATCTCAACCGAAAG
Source organism: uncultured Altererythrobacter sp. (assembly GCA_937950385.1). Lineage (GTDB taxonomy): Bacteria > Pseudomonadota > Alphaproteobacteria > Sphingomonadales > Sphingomonadaceae > Erythrobacter. The sequence continues at coordinate 7,182 of CALFEA010000242.1, forward strand.
CACACAAGGGGTATTATCCTTCGTGTTGCGGCGCGTAAAAGCAGGGTCCGCTAGGATCGAGGCGCGCAACTTATTCTCTGTATTGTTATAGGCGCGCCGGACCCCTTCATCGACCACATCTTGCAAGGAGAGCTTGCTGTCCAGTCGGCAATCCTGTCCCCATTTGATGAAGACATTGACGATGCCAGTATCCTGACAGATCGGGCGGTGACCCTCTGCGCACATTTTGGAATTGGTCAGGATTTGCGCAATCGCGTCTTTCGCAGCGGGGCCTTGTTCAGCCTTATATGCCTCGCCCAATGCCTCAATATAATCCATAGGGTGATAGTAAGAAATGTATTGCAGCGCATCGGCCACAGTTTCGATTAAGTCAGCTTCGCGGATGGTGATCATGTCGCTCATCGAAGAGGCGCTCCTATTGGTCGATTGCTACCTCTC
>CALFEA010000243.1 GCA_937950385.1 uncultured Altererythrobacter sp.
TTGCCTTCATCGAGGCTCTTGGCGACTTCGACTTGCTTGGCAGTAAAGGCCGCAGTGCCTTCATTCTTCATCGCACGCACCGGGATCACTGGCAGACGCGGATCAACCTGCACACTGGCAACCGCATCACGGGCGGAGGCGTGAAAGAACGCTTTTTTAAAGGCAGGATGAGCGATACTTTCTGTGGCGCAGGCAAACCGGGTTCCAAGCTGGACACCGGCGGCACCCATTTCCAAATAGCCCGCCATCGCCTCGCCTCGGGCTATGCCGCCAGCCACAAAAATCAGCTGATCAGCGGCCAGTACGGGCAAGATTTCTTGCGCCAAAACACTGGTCGAAACGGGGCCAATATGACCGCCCGCCTCCATCCCTTCGATCACGATCGCATCGGCACCGCGCCGCAGCAAATTTTTTGCCAAAGCCAAGGTCGGCGCAAAACAAATCGCTTTGGCATCTTTGCCAGATTGGCCGCGGATCGCCTCCAATGTGCCTTTTGGCGGAATACCGCCTGCCAGCACAATATGACCGATCTGGTGATCGCGGCATACTGCGATTAGCTCAAGCAGCAGCGGATGCATGGTGATCAGATTGACGCCAAATGGCTTATCTGTCAGCGCTTTAGTGGCAGCTATTTCAGCATCGAGCAATTCAGGCGTCATCGCTCCGCAGGCTATCACACCAAAACCGCCAGCGTTGGAAATGGCTGAGACCAAATTGCGCTCCGACACCCAGCTCATCGCGCCGCACATTATTGCGGTTTCTGTTCCAAGAAACGCGCAGCCGCGCGCCATCATTTCTGTTGTTTTGGGATATGCGCTCATAAGAGAACCTGACTAGGCGCAGCTGACCAAACCGGCAAGCGCCTCAATCCTTATAGGTGATAGTGACTTTTGCAGCCGCTGCATTGGCAAGAGTGCGGGCCGCGTCAACATCGCTGCCGGTTGCAAGGGCAACACCCATCCGGCGAAAACGCCGCGTTACAGGCTTTGCAAAAATGCGAATATCCGCCTGCTCAGGGCTGAGCGCAATTGCATCAGCAACGCCTTCAAATGCGAAATCACTGCTGTCTTGCGCAGCCAAAATGACAGATGAGGCGGACGGGCGTGCACGGATGTCCGCTGGCACAGGCAGTCCCAATATCGCGCGCGCATGCAAATCAAACTCGGTCAGATTTTGTGAGCACAATGTGACCATGCCAGTATCATGCGGGCGCGGCGACAATTCAGAGAAGATGACTGCATCGCCCTTTACGAAAAACTCTACACCGAACAAGCCATTGCCGCCCAGCTCATTCACCACTGTAGCGGCCATCTCTTGCGCGGCTGACAAAGCATTCGCGCTCATTTGCGCAGGTTGCCAGCTTTCCTGATAATCGCCGCGTTCTTGGCGGTGACCGATTGGCGGACAAAAGGTAATACCATCTTTGTGACGCACGGTTAGCAAAGTGATCTCATAGTCAAAGTCGACAAATTGCTCGACGATCACCCGCGCCCTGTCACCCCGCATATTGGCCACTGCATAGTTCCATGCGGCCTCTAGCTCGGCTGCGCTATCGACCTTGCTTTGGCCTTTGCCAGATGAGGACATGACGGGCTTAATGATGCAAGGAAAGCCGGTGACCCCTGCGCCCGCAATGACGCCCTCTAAGCTTTCAGCATAGCGATAAACGCTGGTTTTTAGTCCGAGCTCATCTGCCGCCAGATCGCGGATCGCATCGCGGTTCATGGTCAATTGAGCAGCCCGCGCGGTGGGCACAACGGTAAAGCCATCGGCCTCCACCTGCGCCAAAGCCTCGGTGCGGATCGCCTCCACCTCTGGCACAATAAAGTCGGGTTGGTGCTTAGTTATCGCGGCGCGCAAGGCATCAGCGTCCAGCATTGAAAACACCTCGCGCCCATCGGCCAATTGCATGGCCGGCGCATTGTCATAAGCATCGCAGGCAATCACTTGGGCGCCCAATCGCTTGGCAGAGATAACAAATTCGCGGCCCAATTCGCCTGAACCCAGAAGAAGAATTTTTGCAGTGTAGCTCATGCCTACACGCCTTAACGCCTTAGCGTGCAGCAACCAAGCAGCGCCTTCCAAATATTGTTTCTGCGCTCTCACAGCCATGCAGCCAATCGCCGCATTCGGTGCGCTTTCCGCCGCTGGCTTTTGCAACCGACACACCCAATTCTGCGCGCGACATTATGCTATCAAGAGATCCGCTGGCCTGCGCCACGCCTGCACTGGTGGTAAGCCGTGTATTTTCAAATCCAAGATCAGCGGAAATTGCGGCAAAAGTATCGATAATTTCCTGAGTCCAGGCCAGCGCATCAACCAGATTATGCTGAGGCAGGAACGCCGCAAAACGCTCCCCTTGCATATGGGCAATAGCGACTTTGTGTCCAGATATTGCCGTTAGGAATTGCGCAAAAGCCTTCACAACTTCATCGCCCATGCTCTGACCAAAGCGGAGGGTGATCGCGCGGAAATGGTCGATTTCAAAAAAGGCCACGATACCGCTTTGCGAAGGGCTACGTGCTTGGTTAAGTGCCTTACTCAGAGCAGAGGAAAATGCTTCACGATTGGGCAAGCCCGTCAATGGATCGGTCAGGGCGCTAGCGGCCATTTGCGGACGCAGGCCAAGGCCTTTTTCAATACGCTGCATGACACCCAAAAGCCCAGTTTCAAAAGTTGGCTTCAGGCTTAAGGAATACCAATCCTCAGCCCGGTCATTGGCGGCCATCGCTGCAGAAAGCTGCTGATTGGCGGTGAGTGTGACTGGGAAAATGATCTTATCCAGCGGCGCTGTGCCTTGCAAAGCGTGGCGGTGATAATCGCGCAAATTGCCCCTATGGCGCTTGGCTGCAAGATCGGTGATATGCGGTTTGATCAGCATGCGCGGCAAATCTATGCGTATCGCATCAAGACCGCTGGAGGTCTCTTGGATGAAACCCTCACCATCGGTTTTGATAATAATATCGCCGCCCAAATCAGAGATCGCTTCAATGACATCGGCTTCATCTGAAACAGAGACTGCATCAGCAGCACGATTTGGGATAAGCGGCATAATTCGTCCCTCGCTTTGACGACTGGACACAAGCCCAATCGTGAACAATACGCTGGCCCTTATGGACAAGCGTTAGCGTGCCGCGAGAGCTGCATGCCGGATTTTAGCTCCGCGCATTACAGCGATTCGGCGTGGGAGTATGTGTCGCGCATTGGCGGCCATTGTTCCATTAGGCGGAACCCCTAGTGACTTCACTAGGCTGTTTTGCTTGGATAGCCGAAGATGGCGCCCCAAAGCCCTTTCAATCAATCGGCCGCGTCCAAACCGTAGGCGGTATGAAGCACGCGGACGGCCAGCTCTGTCTCATCCTCATCGATGATGACTGAGACTTTGATTTCAGAAGTTGAAATTGCCTGAATATTGATCCCGCGATCCGACAAAGCGCGAAACATAGTGCTGGCAACGCCCGCATGGCTTTTCATACCGACGCCAACGACGCTGATTTTCGCAATGTGATTATCCGTGATGATCCGGTTAAAACCAATCGCCTCGGCTCGGTCATCCAGCATGGCCTGCGCGCGTGCCAGATCGGCGGCGGGCACGGTGAAGGTCACATCGGTCTCACCCTTGTCGCGGCCCACGTTCTGAATGATCATATCGACATTGATCGCCGCATCCGCCAGCGGCGTGAAAATATCGGCCACAGCGCCCGGCTTATCAGGCACGCGGGTGAGGATAATTTTCGCCTCATTTTTGTCATGAGCGATACCGGTTACGAGTTGGCGTTCCATATCGCCTTGCTCCACTAATTGATCCATTTCCGCATCCGACACGATCAGCGTGCCGGGCAATTCATCGGCGGCCGCCGCGTCATCATCCCCAAAGCTGGAGAGGACTTGCACGCGCACGCCTTCTTTCATCGCTAGGCCAACGCTGCGCGTTTGCAAAACCTTTGCGCCGACAGATGCCAGCTCTAGCATTTCCTCGTAGGTCACCGCTTTTTGCTTTCGGGCCTTGGCGACAATGCGAGGGTCTGTAGTGTAGACGCCGTCGACATCGGTGTAGATATCGCAGCGATCCGCTTTCACAGCCGCCGCCACTGCAACCGCCGAAGTGTCCGATCCGCCGCGCCCCATTGTGGTGATCCGGCCTTCATCAGATACGCCTTGAAAGCCGGGGATGACTGCGATCTCTCCGCGTTCCATGCTGGCAATCAAGTCTGGCGCATCAATGGTCTCAACACGCGCTTTGGAATGGGCCTCGATTGTTTTGACCGGCAATTGCCAGCCCATCCAGCTGCGCGCTTTGCAGCCTAGGCTTTGCAATGTCATCGCGAGCAGGCCGGATGTGACTTGCTCGCCGCTGGCGACCACCACATCAAACTCTGCAGGATCATATAGCGCATTGGCCTCGCGGCAGAAGTTCACCAAACGGTCGGTTTCGCCCGCCATAGCGCTGACTACGACCGCAACCTCATGGCCCGCCGCCTGTTGCTTGCGCACGATATTGGCCACGCGCCGAATGCGTTCGGTCCCCGCCATGGAGGTTCCGCCAAATTTCATCACAATCCGGGCCACGTGTGTGCTTATCCTGCTGGTTCAATCTCTCGCGCGCTGTTAAGGGCGTGTAATGACAAACGCAAATGTTGCAAATGTAACTATCCGTCCAGAAGAAGCGGCGCATTTCGGTGAGTTGGCGCGTGAGTGGTGGAATCCTAAGGGCCCGATGGCCTCGCTACACCAAGTTAACCCCGTGCGCCTGCGCTATATTCGCGATGCAGTGGACCGGCATTGGGGCGGCGATATTCGTGAGAGCACACCACTCGCGGGCAAGCTGGCGCTCGATATTGGCTGCGGCGCGGGCCTCGCGTGTGAGCCTTTGGCGCGGCTGGGCGCTGATGTGACCGGCATTGATGCAGCGGGCGAAAATGTGTCGGCCGCCGCCGCTCATGCAGAAGCCGTAGGCCTCGACATTCGCTATATGGCGGGCGAGCTTGCATCGCTGAATGTAGGCGCGTTTGATCTGGTTACGTGTTTGGAAGTGGTCGAGCATGTTGCCGATAAGCCCGCGTTTCTGGCCGAGGTCGCAGCATCACTAAAGCCGGACGGTCTGCTGGTTATGTCGACACCCAATCGCACGGCAGCTTCGCGGCTTCTACTGGTCGGCGCGGCAGAGGCAGTTGGCTATGTTCCCAAGGGCACGCATGATTGGAGTGATTTCGTCACGCCGGAGGAATTGGAAGCACTGCTGGCGGACGCTGGCCTGACCATGTCAGAGCCCACCGGCATTGCTTGGCGGCCGGACAAGAGCCTGCATTTGGGCGAGGATTTGTCGCTCAATTATATTGTGACAGCGCGGAAGACTTAGGGCGAAAGGCCTGGTGGCCTAGCAGCGCGTAAATTGGATAGCTGGTAATTGCTTGCCAAAATTGCTCGTCATTTCAACACGGATTTTACCGCCTTCTGCTATCAAATCACGAAAGTTCTGAGTAGCGCACAGCTTAGGGCGAAGCAATTTCTGTAAGGCCATGGGATCATATGTTTCGTTGCCAAGGGGCATGTTGCCCATAATCAAAACCATTGTATCGCCATTGTCCACGCGGGCATTCATCGTTGCGTTGGGGAATATTTTTGCAAATTCAGCAGTGCCGCTTTCATTAATATTGCGTGCCACATCCGGCATGACTTCAATGGCGCTCTTATTCTCCAGCATGCCGCAAGCAGGCAATAGAGCCAAAACTCCCAGCACAATCCATTTCGCCATCATACTTCCCCCCAAATTCAGATTAATTCAATAGGGCTGTAGAATGAAATTTTGGTTATCTTCCATTCGATGTGAAATATTTACTGTGAACCAGAAACCAAATAAGAACATAGCCTCAATATTTGGAAATAAACGGACAATAATCAGTCTTTATTCGCCTTCACCGCACTGGCCGGATCATCAGCGAACACGCCTGTGACGCCCGCCTTGGCCAGCATGGCTTGCAAGGCTGCGGCATTGCCTAGGCCTGCATCGCCGCCCTCTCCTTTGAGGCTATCAGGAAGAAACGCGTTTTCAGGGCGCAATGTCCAGGCATGCACATCTAGCCCTTCTGCCCGAGCATCCGCGACGAGAGATTTCGCGCTGCCATCCTCATTCAAAATCATGCCGGTATAAACGCCAACTGCATCGGCATATTGCGCCACATCTGCCAGCCCCGTTGGCGTCAGCATTTCCTCATAGGTCATGCTTGGTTCGTCAGCAGGTCCAGCGCCCGGCTTGGCCAATTGCACCAGAGGATTGTCGGTCATTTGATTGAGGCGTTGCAGCGTGCCCACTTCAAAACATTGCAAGAAAACCTTGGCATCTTCGCCGTCGAGGCCCTCATTGCGCAATTGCGTTACCAGCAAATCGACCACATCAATGCCCGCTTCTTGCAGCAGAAATGTTGGATGTTTCAGCTCTGGATAAATACCGATACGGCGGCCTGTCTCGGCCTCTTTTGCACGCACCAATTGGATAATTTCTGCAAAGGTCGGGATTTGATACAGCCCGTCATAGCGCGTGTTGTTTGGCCGCACGCTGGGGATGCGTTCCTTCGCGCGCAACGTGCGCAGTTCTGCCAGAGTAAAATCCTCTGCGAACCAACCAGCGACCAATTGTCCATCGATCATTTTATCGCGGCGGCGGTCTTCGAATTCCTCATGGGAGGCCACATCGGTTGTTTCCGACAGATCATTTTCATGACGGGCAACCAGCACGAGGTCCTTGGTCGCGACCAAATCCGGTTCGACATAATCCGCGCCGGCAATAATCGCGCGCTCATAGGCGGCCAAAGTGTGTTCGGGCCGCTCTGCGCTGGCGCCGCGATGGGCAATGATCAGCATGTCATTCTCCGCTAATGCTGGAACGGGTGTTGTGGCCGCGCAAAGCGTGATTAGCGCGCTTATGAGAGCTCTGCGGACCATGTGTCTTCCTTAAATCCGACCAAAATGCCGCCGTCATGTTCTACCACGGGCCGCTTGATCATGCTGGGGTTTGCGGCAAGCAAGCGCACCGCTTTCACCGCGTCAATATCAGCCTTGTCGTCATCGGAAAGCTTGCGAAAAGTCGTGCCGCGCCGGTTCAGCACGATGTCAACTCCATGCGCGTCGATCCACGCCGCGATTTTGCCCGCATCGGCGCCTTCCTTTTTATAGTCGTGGAAGGTGTAATCATAACCGTTTGCATCCAGCCATTTGCGTGCCTTTTTGACCGTGTCGCAATTGGGTATTCCGTAGAAATGGATCGTCACTTTTGTTCCCCATGTCGCGGCGCAAGATTGGCATCCGCAATGGCAATTGCCAAAGCATCCGCTGCATCCGCGCCCGTTACTGTCGCTGTTGGCAGCAGCACCTTGAGCATAGCCTGAACCTGAGTTTTTTCCGCTGCGCCTGTGCCAACTATGCTCTTCTTCACCAGCCGCGCGGAATGTTCGTTTACCGCCAGTCCCGATGCCCCGCATGCCGCCAGCACCGCCCCGCGCGCTTGGGCGAGTTTCAGCGAGGATTGCGGGTTTTTATTGACGTAAACCTCTTCGCAGGCGGCGCGATCTGGCTGATGCTCTGCAATCACAGCTTCCACTGCGGTGAGCAAATGCGACAGGCGATTGGCCATGGGCGCTTTTGCATCTGTCTTGATCTGGCCATTGGCGATGTGGCTGATGCGCGAGCCCTCGCTGCGGATTACGCCCCAGCCGGTGCAAGTAAGCGAGGGATCAAGGCCGAGTATCAGCACGAGCGATGGGCTCAGCCGAGCTTCTCCATGACCTCATCTGAGATATCATAATTGCCCCAAACCGTTTGGACATCATCATCATCATCCAAAGTGTCGATCAACTTGAGCAAAGTGCCCGCGCCTTTCTCATCCAGTTCAACCGTCAGATTGGGTTTCCACGCCAGCTTAACCTCTTTGGGTTCGCCCAGCGCCTTTTCCAAAGCGCCAGAGACGCCGTGCAAATCTTCTGCTGCGGTCCAAATGGTGTGACCATCTGCGCTGCTTTCAATGTCTTCAGCGCCCGCTTCCATGGCAGCCTCAAGCACGGTGTCTTCATCACCAGCCTCAGCAGAATATTCGATCAGGCCAAGCCGTTCGAAACCATGCGCAACGCTGCCCTCTGTGCCCAGATTGCCGCCGTTTTTGGCAAAGGCTGTGCGCACGGCCGTGGCGGTGCGATTGCGGTTATCGGTGAGCGTTTCAACAATGATCGCGCTGCCGCCAGGGCCATACCCTTCGTAGCGCACTTCCTCGTAATTATCGTCATCGCCTGTCGTCGCTTTATCAATCGCGCGCTGAATATTGTCCTTGGGCATGGACTGCCCTTTGGCCGTATTCACAGCGAGGCGCAGACGCGGGTTCATATCCACATCAGGCGTGCCCATTTTCGCCGCAACAGTAATCTCGCGGCTCAATTTGGAGAAGAGGTTCGACCGCTTCTTATCCTGCGCACCTTTGCGGTGCATGATGTTCTTAAATTT
>CALFEA010000244.1 GCA_937950385.1 uncultured Altererythrobacter sp.
ACCCCGCATGTTGATGCTAACTCAGCAAATGTTTGGCGGGCAGGATGATGATCTCAACCAGTCCGGCATGAAGGATATGACGGCCGAGCAGATCACCCAATTGGTTGCTGGAGCAGTGAAGGACTTTGAGACATATTTCGCTGGTCTGACCGCTGAAAAGCGCAGCAATCCCACCAGCGATGTCGCCAGCACAATTGCCAATGCGATGATTGACGGCAAGCAGCTCAACGACCGCGAAATGATGGGCTATTACATTATTCTGGCAGCCGCCGGCCATGACACAACCAGCGCCAGCACCGCTGGGGCGATGCAGGCTTTGGCCGGCGATCCAGAACAATTTGCACGGGTGAAAGCGGACCGGTCCTTGCTGCCAGGCATTGTCGAGGAAGCGATCCGTTGGACCACGCCAGTCCAGCATTTCATGCGAACAGCGGCGCGAGATCTTGAGCTGGGCGGGCAGACCATAAAGTCAGGCGATTGGTTGATGATCAATTACGTTGCTGCCAATCACGATCCAGCGCAATTTGACGACCCGCGCAAATTTGATGCAGCCCGTTCGCCCAATCGGCATCTGGCATTTGGTGCTGGCGCGCATCAATGTCTGGGATTGCATCTGGCGCGGCTCGAAATGCGGATATTGTTCGAGGCTTTGCTGGACAGAGTGGAAACGATTGAATTGGCGGGTGAGCCTGCGCGGTCAAAATCGACCTTTGTTGGCGGGCTGAAAACACTGCCGCTGCGTTTTACAGCCGTCTAAATCTTGCGGCTCTCAGAATAGTTTAAGCCCGAGTGCAAATACTGAAATCGGCGCAAGTATCTCCGATTCTTCTGTTATTTTCGTTCATCTTGTGTTATATAATGTTTCATGATGAAAATTGATAAGAAAGGCGTTGCTGTTCTAGTAACGAGGATTTCGTGAGCCTGCTTGAGACATATAATATGCCATTTGCTGTGGCAATTGGACTGCTTGTCTTTATCGCGATTATGCAGATTATCGGCATTGGTGATGTGTTTGAAAGCGCGGATGCAGATTTCGATCTCGACGCTGCTGACGCCATTGATGGTGCCGCTTCTGGCGGGTTTATGGACGGACTGCTTAGCGTAATTGGCCTTGGCAAAGTCCCTTTTCTTATTTGGTTGGCACTGTTGCTGGTGATTTTCGCTGGCATTGGCGTGAGCGGGCAAGAGCTTATGAAAAGCCTGCTCGGATCGCCCTTTGATCCGCTGGCAGCAGGTGCCTTGGCAGGCATCGCAGCTTTGCCGCTCAACGGTTTGGCTGTGCGCCCCGTGGCAGCGATTTTGCCGCAGGATGAAACGACAGCCGTTGGTATCAATAGCTTGATCCGCCGTGATGCTGAGATCCAAACTGGTACCGCCACCGCTGGTTCGCCAGCACGCGCCAAGGTTTTGGATCGGCACGGCCAGCCACATTTCGTCATGGTCGAACCGCATGATCCCGCCGCCCGCTTAGGGGCAGGCGAAGTGGTCATGCTGGTCCGCGCAGAAGGGGGAACTTTCTTCGGCGTGCAATATGAAAACCCGCTGCTTTCAAACAGCTAAAATAACAAAACGATAAAAATCAAAAGGAGAGTTTATGGACTTTGTAGAACTGGGAATTTGGGTCGGCATAGTCATTGTCGCATTTGTGGTCATCGGGATCACTATCACAACGCTATATCGCCGCGCATCGAAGGAAACCGCCTTTGTGCGGACCGGTGTTGGCGGTGAGAAAGTCATTATGAATGGCGGCGCATTGGTGCTGCCCGTGTTTCATGAGACGATGCCCGTCAATATGAACACTTTGGTGCTGGCGGTTGTCCGCCGCGATGGTGAGGCGCTGATTACGCTCGACCGCCTGCGCATTGATGTGAAGGCAGAGTTTTACGTCCGCGTGCGCCCTGATGCTGGAGCGATCGGCATGGCCGCGCAGACTTTGGGCCAGCGCACGATGCAGCCTGAAATGCTGAAGGACTTGGTCGAAGGTAAATTCGTCGATGCGCTGCGGTCTGTGGCCGCTGGCATGAGCATGAACGAGCTGCATGAGCAGCGCGCTGATTTTGTGCAAAAGGTGCAGCAGGTTTCCTCAAACGATTTGGCCATGAACGGACTGGAGCTGGAATCCGTTTCACTGACTGGGCTCGACCAAACATCGATTGAGCATTTCAACGCGAACAATGCGTTTGATGCTGAAGGTTTGACGAAACTCACTGAACAAATCGAAGCGCGCAAAAAACTGCGCAATGATATTGAGCAGGACACTCGGGTTCAGATGGAAACGAAGAACCTTGAAGCGGATCAAAAGAGCTTTGAGATCAGCCGCGACAATGAATATGCGCGTCTGGGCCAAGAACGCGAGGTTGAAATCCGCCGCGCGTCACAAGCTGCCGAAATCGCCCGCGAACAAGCAGAGCGTAACCGCGAAGCAGAAGCGGCGCAGATTGAAGCGAAAAAGCAAGTTGATGCGCAGCAGATTGAGGCCGACCGGTTGGTTGAAGAGGCACGGATTGATCAAACCCGCGCTCTCGAAATCGCTCGCCAAGAACAGCAGATCGCCGTTCAAAACAAAAGCCGCGAGGAAAGCCAAGCTAAGGCCGAGGCGGATGCAGCGCGGGCCAAGGCTGTTGCTGCTGAAGAGCAAGTCTCCACATCCCGTGAAAGCGAGATCGCCGAACGCCAGAAGAAGATTGAGCTGATCGAAGCGGCGAAGGTGGCTGAACGCGAAGCGATTGGCGTTAAAGTGGAGGCCGAGGCTGAAAAGGATGCAGCGTCCAACCGCGCTGAAGCCGCCAGAATGGAAGCCAAGGGTGAAGCGGACGCAGAAGTTCTGCGGGCCGAAGCCGACCGTGTCCGTTTCGAAGTGGAAGCAGCCGGTCAGCAAGCGGTCAACGAAGCGGCCAATATCCTTTCAATGGATCAGATCAGCCTGCAGACCAAGCTGGCTCTGCTGAAAGTTCTGCCCGAGGTCATCAAGGAAAGCGCGAAGCCGATGGAAGCAATCGACTCCATCAAGATCGTGCAAGTTGATGGATTAACACAAGGGTCGAATGGCGGCTCTGGAGGCGGCGTACCTGCAGGCGGAGGCGGAAGCGGCAATCTTGCCGGTGATGCTGTGTCAGCGGCATTGGCTTACCGCGCGCAGGCACCTGTGCTTGATGGGCTGATGAAAGAGCTGGGGCTGGATGGCTCCTCGCTTGGAAACCTGGTCGGCGGCGCCGCAGCGCAAGTGGCCGATGAAGAAGAGCCTGCACCGCCAGCGATTGAAGCGAGCAAGCCTGCTAAATCTGCTGGATCTTCCGGCAAGTCTGCAAAGGCGAAAGTTGCAATCGATCCGGTTGTGACAGCAGCCCCAAAGTCGCAGGCTCCAAAATCGCAGGTTAAGCCGGCGCCGCAGCCGGAGACCACTCCATCTGTGCCCAAAACGGCGCCGAAAGGCTCAGATCCGCAGGCTGGCTAAATCCCGCTTTCTTTGAAGAAGAAAGACCGACGTAAATACGAACCCTTCAGGCCTAACCGCCTGCAAGGGTTCGTTTATTTTAATAGGCGCTGCGCCATAGCGCGCACATCTGCGCCCATATCCTCGCGCTCCAATGCCAATGCCAAAGTCGCCTCGACAAAGCCCAATTTGCTGCCGCAATCATAACGTTTGCCGTCGAAAGTGACCGCATGAAATGGTTGATCGCCGATCATTTGCGCCATGGCATCGGTCAGTTGGATCTCGCCGCCTGCGCCTTTGCCTTGGCTTTCCAAAGTGCGCATGACTTCGGGCTGGAGAATATAGCGGCCTGAGATGATCTTATTGGACGGCGCATCGGCCACTGCCGGTTTTTCAACCAATCCGCGTACTTCGGTCAGTGCACCATTCTCGGCCCCTGGATCAATAACGCCATAGCTGGAAACTTCATTCTTAGGCACTTCCAAGACGCTGATCAAATTGCCGCCCGTCTGCGCATAGGCATCGACCATCTGCTTCATGCACCCGCTGCCGCCTTTTTTTCCGATCATCAGCTCATCCGGCAGGAAGATTGCAAAAGGTTCATCTCCAACGATGGCCCGCGCGCACCAGATCGCATGGCCAAGACCCATCGGCACTTGCTGGCGAACAGTAATAATATCGCCGGGCACCGCGCGGGTCGCCTCCAGCACTTCCATATCCTTGCCGCGATTGCCCATTGTCGCCTCAAGCTCAAAGGCAACATCGAAATGTTCGACGATGGCGGTTTTGCCGCGGCCGGTAACAAAGATCATTTGCTCAATCCCGGCCTCGCGTGCCTCATCCACCGCATATTGGATCAGCGGCCGGTCAACGATTGGTAGCAATTCCTTGGGGATCGCCTTGGTCGCGGGCAAAAAACGCGTCCCCAATCCTGCAACGGGGAAGACGGCCTTTTTGATGGGTTTTTGAGTGGTCATGCTGGCGAGGGTAACGGCCATAGCCAGCGCGCGTCAACACAGCTGGGGTGTAATTGTGCCCGCCCACCTTGCGAGCAGCAACCAATTCGGTAAAGCGTTGTGCATGGATAAATTGATCGTTCGCGGCGGCAAAAGACTCGCTGGCACCATTCCGATTTCAGGCGCGAAGAATGCAGCGCTTACTCTCATCCCATGCGCTTTGCTGACGGAAGAGCCATTGACCCTGCGCAATCTGCCGCGGCTCGCGGATATTGACGGCTTCCAGCATTTGATGGGGCAGTTCGGTGTCTCGATCAGTATTCAAGGCAATCGCCCAGAAGATTTTGGCCGCGTTGTGACATATGAAGCCTCGCGCTTGACCAGCAGCGTGGCGCCGTATGATTTGGTACGCAAAATGCGCGCCTCTATTTTGGTGCTCGGCCCGATGCTGGCGCGGGCAGGCGAGGCGACAGTGTCAATGCCCGGCGGCTGCGCCATCGGAAACCGTCCTATCGATTTGCATCTGAAGGCATTGGAAGCTTTCGGCGCAGAGATTGAGCTAGCACAAGGTTACGTCAAAGCGATTGCGCCTGATGGCGGCCTGCCCGGCGGCGAGTTCGACTTTCCCGTAGTATCCGTTGGCGCCACAGAGAATGCGTTAATGGCAGCGGTATTGGCCAATGGCACGAGCCGGTTGTTCAATGCCGCGCGCGAGCCGGAAATTGTCGATCTTTGCAATTTGCTCACGGCAATGGGCGCTGAGATTGAAGGCATCGGTACCAGCGATCTCACCATTCACGGCGTCAAACGCCTGAACGGCGCAACCTATAAAGTCATGCCCGACCGTATTGAGGCGGGCTCCTATGCTTGCGCTGCGGCGATTACTGGCGGCGAAGTTCGTTTAGAGGGCGCACGCGCTGACGAAATGGGCGCGACTTTGCATGCATTGGAAGCGATGGGCGTAACCGTTGAAAGCGATGCAAAAAGCGTAACTGTGCGTGCAGATGGCTTGCTGAAGGCCACCGATCTTACCACCGCGCCCTACCCCGGCCTTGCGACCGATATGCAGGCCCAATTGATGAGCCTTTTGTGCAAAGCGGAAGGCACAAGCGTTCTCAAAGAAACGATCTTTGAAAACCGCTTTATGCATGTGCCAGAGCTGTCGCGCATGGGCTGTGATATTGCGACAGAAGGCCGCACCGCAATTGTGAAAGGCCCGCAGGATTTGACCGGCGCGGAAGTAATGGCAACTGATCTGCGCGCTTCGATGAGCCTTGTGATCGCAGGGTTAGCAGCCGAGGGTGAGACTACCGTGCGGCGGCTCTACCATCTTGATCGCGGTTATGAGCGGCTAGAGGAAAAGCTCCAGCTGGTCGGCGCGGATATTGAGCGGTTGGGTGATTAGGGGGCTAGTCAATTCCATACCATTTGAGCGGAGGTGGTAATTGGTCTTTGGAAAAATCCAAGTGCAATACACGCCGGGATGAAGCAACAGATGCCCTAGCTGAAGCATGTAAAATGGGCGTAGAATAAAGCCAAACATCACCGGCTTTCGCTTCGCATTGCGTAATGCCGCACGCTTCCAAAATTGCATCGACTTGGGTGACGGGTATCATGCCGCGTCGGTGGCTAGTGGGTGCTACAAGCAGCGCGCCATTGTCTGCGGGCGTATCGTCAAAGTGCAAGCGAAGTGTCATCATTCGTTCCAGCAATTCGAATGGTGGCTCTACGTGGACTATGCCGTCTTTTATTGACCAGGGCCCAAAGCCTGAAACATCAGCCTTATTTTGGACTGCGATTGTCCTATCTTGATGCCAGCCAAGTGACCAATTGGATTGCGGCGATTTGTTGAAAGCTATTGCCCGTACACATTGCCACCCCTCACCAATCACAGAAGTGATTCTCTCCGATTTAAGCAAATTATCGGCAGCGGCGTTCAGATCAGCATTCTTGGAAATGCGGTGGCCAGCTTTTGAGTGAGCGAACTCCTTCTCAGTTACATCCAACCACTTCCCAAGGCTATCTTGGATAAGTGCTTTGAGGTAAAAAAGCCCTGCATCCTCGAAACTCATTCGCTGCTTTCCGTCACCAACCAAACCCTGATTGCGCTGGCGAGGCCGGGCGGGGTGTTGGCCTTGATCCGTTCTGCATCAATCTGCGCGACCACGGCGTTGATCGGTAAGTCCAACGCCTCTGCGGCATCGCGCAGCATCTCCCAGAATACCGGTTCCAGACTGATGCTGGTTTTGTGCCCGGCGATTTGTACCGAGCGCTTAACCGGAGGGTGATAGGGAGTGGTCATGC
>CALFEA010000245.1 GCA_937950385.1 uncultured Altererythrobacter sp.
GCTCCCAAAGCGCGCTCATAGCGGGGCGGGCATAACGGGGGACCATGAAAAACTCCGTGTAGATTTGAATGTTGTTAGCGCGGCTAGGCTGATGGGCGGGGCAATTCAAGAGAGGCGGGAAAACACGCTGGGTAATAAAGCGTAGGAATTCGCATGCACTTGATCGAAAACGGATGCGACCAGCTATGAGTGTTTGACACGCTTGGCGCGAATGATAGCGTCGGCGTCAACCGATTAAGAGGCACTTTGAATGACATTTTTGCGCGCTAATACTTCCATCGCGGCTATTGTTCTGGTCGCGGCGGCGCCAGCTTTGGCGGGTGAGGAGCCGCTGTATCAGCCCGCACCAGAATGGGCAGAGGCGTCCGAAGTCAATGCAGAAACGCGCGGCGGCACTTCACCGATTGTTTTGTTGGGGCAGCAGGCGCGGATTGCGGTCGGCCAGCTTACAACATATTCTGAATTCGTGGTCGCTCTCGATTCGCCAGAAGCGCTCAACCAGTTCGGCACCATGCAGGCATCATGGCTGCCTGATAAAGGCGATCTTATCATTCACGAGGCTGTTCTGCTGCGCGATGGCAAAGCGGTGAACTTGCTTGAAGGCGACAAGAAATTCGAAGTGCTGCGGCGCGAACGTGGCTTGGAATCGCGTTTGCTTGATGGGCAATTGACTGCAACTATGCCAGTGGCGGGCGCGCAATTGGGTGACCTTTTGCGGTTAACCTATTCCGTAACTTTGAGTGATCAGGCCATGGGCGATGATGTCCAATGGCAAGCGGGTATTTTCACCAAGCCTTTTCCTATGGGTGATGGTTATCTCAGCGTGTCTTGGCCCAAGGATATGCCGATTTCGACCGCGACTTTGGGCGGGGTTAAGCTCAATCCGCCTTTGGTCAAAGGCGACCATATGGAATGGCGCGTGCAAATGCCTCTGCCCCAGCAAGGTGACAAGCCCGGCAATGCGCCAGCGCGTTATTTGGCTAGCCCGGCAATGCAAGCGACAACTTATGCCGATTGGCAATCTGTCTCGCGCTCAATGGCACCGCATTTTGATGTGACAGATACAATAGCACCGGGCAGCGCGCTGGCTGGTGAAGTGGCGCGCATCAAGGCTGCCAGCAGCAAGCCGATTGATCGACTGGCGCTCAGTCTGGAGACGGTGCAAGAGCAAGTGAGCTACCTTCTCAACGGGCTAAACGGCGGCAATTACCTTCCGCAAATGCCGGAGGAAACTTGGGAAAAACGCTTTGGTGATTGCAAGGCCAAATCCGTCTTGTTGCTGGCGATTTTGCGCGAATTGGACATTGAGGCAGAGGTTGTTCTGGTACGCTCGCGCGGCGGTGACATTCTGCCTGAAACCGCGCCAATGCCGGGCAATTTTGACCATATGATTGTGCGCGCGGAAGTGGATGGCGAGACGTTCTGGCTGGATGGAACCGGCACGGGCGTTCGCAAAGACACGATGTATGAAGTGCCGCGTTTCTTCTATGCTCTGCCTGTTCGCGCACAGGGCGCTGATCTTGTCGAAATGGTGGAGCGCCCCTTGGTCTCTCCCGATCGCGCCGTAAAGCTGATCATCGACAATCGCGCCGGAATTAAAGTGCCTGCTCTGTTTGATTTAAAGGCGGAATATCGCGGCGCGATGGGATCGCGTTGGCGCGCAGTTGCAGAGCAAACTGATCTCGATCAGCAGGAAAGCGCGGTCGACAATGCTGTCTCCAGCCTGATCGGCTCGGCGCGGGTCACCGACTACACAGTCACCTATGATATTGAGGAAGGCCTGGGCACAATTGCGGCCAAAGGGGTGATGGGCAGCGCGTTTCAGCGCGACCGCGTGATTTATGAAATGACCGCCCCATCGCAGCCGGTGCGTAATGTGGGATACAGTGCCAATCGGGCGCGCCCTGAATGGCGCGATGTGCCTTTGCGCCTCAGTGGCCCGAATTATTTCACCAGCGATTTGGAAGTCCTGCTCCCTAAAGAGAAAAGCGATTTTTCAGTGAAGGGTAGGCTCAATGTTGATGAGATCATCGGCGGGGTCGAGGTGAAATCCAAAGGCACGTTAAAAAATGACCGCTTCACGCTGACGCAATCGACGCGCAGCCTGCAGCGCGAATTGCCAGCCGATGAAATTGCAGGCGCCAAGCGGGCAATCACGCGGCTGCAATTGGCCCTTCCCAAAATTCAAAGCGGACGCGAGTTCCGCCGCAACTGGGATTATATGGGCAAGAATGCCAAGGCTTTGGCACCGGTCAAGGCGGCATTTGATAAGGTTTTGGCGGATGCTGATGACATAGATGAGCGCGTTTCTGCGCTAAATTACCGCGCGAAATTCCGCCGCGATATTTATGATTTTGCGGGCTCTTTGGATGACACCAATGCCGCGATTGATCTGAAACGCAGCTCCAATTTACTGCGGATCCGCGCAGGATTGCTCCGCGAATTGGGTGATCTATCGGGCGCTTTGGCGGATTATCAGGAAATCGAATCGCTCGATCCTACCGGCCGCACATATAGCGACCAGATCGAATTGCTGGCGCTGCTGGGCCGCGCGGATGAAGGGCTGGTTCTGGCGCAGGATTATCGCGGGCTGGGGCGCAATGAAATGCTCGAAGATATCGTGATATCTGCGGCCATGGGTTGGTCGGGCAAACCGCGTGAAGGTTTGAAATTGCTGGAGAATCGCCGCGCGCTTCGACCGGGTGATGGGCGTTTGCTGAATGCGATTTGTTGGCATGCAGGGATTTGGAATTTGGTTGGCGAAGATGAGCTTGCCACTTGCACACAGGCTGTAGAGCAATCGACCTATTCGCCAAATGTCCTCGATAGCCGCGCTTTGGCCAATTTCCGGATGGGCAATTTCGAAAAAGCACGGGCGGACCTTGATGCGGCACTGCTATTGGAACCGGGCCTTAGCGAATCGCGCCTGTTGCGCGGTATCGTGCGGCTTGCCCAAGGCGATAAGAAGGGCCGCGATGATGTGGAATTGGCGCTGTCAATTGAGCCTTCTCTGGAGGCCAATTATAAAGCGTGGGGTTTGAATTTCTAACGCGCACGCCTGCGGTTTAAAGCAAGCCCTTTGCCCGCATCGACACATGTCCCTCGCGCCCAACGATCACATGATCGTGAACGGTTACGCCCATTAAGCGGCCAGCCTCGGCGATTTTCTTGGTGATTTGGATGTCGGCTTTGCTTGGCTCGGCATTGCCGCTGGGATGGTTGTGGACAAGGATCAGCGCCGCTGCCCCCACATCCATCGCTCGCTTAATCACTTCGCGCGGGTGAATGGATGCCTCGTCAATTGAACCATCGCCAACATGATGATCGTCAATCAGGCGGTTGCGCGTATCGAGATAAAGAACGCGTACGCGCTCAACCTTCAAATGCGCCATATCAATCACGAGGTAATCGATCAGCGCCTGCCAACTGGCCAGCACAGGTTGGTCGGCGACCTCTGAACGGGCCATTCGGCGGGCGGCAACCGCCACACTTTTGAGCGCCGCTGCGCTGTGCTCACCAACGCCGTCTGTCTGCTGCAAAGCCTTTGCATCGGCATTGAGGACATCAGACAAAGAACCAAACCGCGCCAGCAAAGCCTTTGCGATTGGCTTGGTGTCGCCTTTTTTGATCGCTGCAAACAGGAGAAATTCGAGCACTTCATAATCAGCCAGAGCTTCTGGCCCGCCTGTAAGCAACCGGTCGCGTAATCGCGATCTGTGACCAAATCCGTAATGTGCATTGGCGGGCGTGGAAGGTGTGTTCTTTTTGAAAATGGTAAAGCCGCGCGGCAAACGCCCCTGTTTAAGTGTGAAAGGCTGCAAAAGCCTATGTCATCGCATTGCCTTTAGCACAGCTTGGGCGCAAGAGTAGATACACGATGGCGAGCGCCGATAATCCCGATGATATGCCTTTGGATGGTATTGCTGATGACGCCCCCGCTTTTGATGGCGATGAGGGCGAGGTGCATGATGGTGCCGCAATGGCAGCAAAGCGTCCATGGACACGCAAGAAGCGGTGGCAGCTTTCGATTGTGCTTTGCATTTTGATTGCAATCGCATTGGGCTTGGCGTGGTCCAATCGTAAGGAAATCGCTGATGATTACATTGTTCAGCAGCTTGAAGCGCTCGATTTAGAGGCGCAGTATGAAGTTGCTGAAATTGGGACCGATCGGCAGGTTTTGCGCAATATTATCATAGGTGATCCTGAACGTCCTGATCTGACGATTGAGGAGGTTTCGGTTGCGATTGCCTTTTCTGATCTGGTTCCGACAATTGGCCGGATTACCGTGATTAACC
>CALFEA010000246.1 GCA_937950385.1 uncultured Altererythrobacter sp.
TTTATGCCGCTTTGCTGTCTGCACAAGGCAAGACCATGTTCGATTTTCTGGTGTGGAGTGATGGTGCAGCGGATGGCGATTTGCTGATCGATTGCGAAGCGGCCCTATGTTCTGATCTGATCAAGCGGTTGTCACTATATCGCCTGCGCCGCAAGATCGCCATCGAACACGACGAGGCGCTTGCCGTTTATTGGAGCAAAGATGCGCCCACTGGAGCAAATGCAGTTTCTGACCCGCGCCTGCCGCAATTGGGTTTTCGATGGGTTGCGGCAATTGATGCCTCCTCCAAAGACGCTGAAGCCGCATGGCTCGCCCACCGACTTAGTTTGTCAGTACCCGAAGGACATGCAGAGCTTGGTGATATATTATGGCTAGAAACCAATGCGGTGGAGCTGTCTGGCGTCAATTTTGAAAAAGGTTGCTACATCGGACAGGAAAACACAGCGCGGATGAATTGGCGGCAAAAAGTAAACCGCCGCTTGGTCGTTGTGCCTTTGGACAGCTCCCAAGAGAAACGCCGCAAATGCGCCTATGAAGAGCTTGGCCTAGCCGTCGATCACTTGCGTCTTGCCGATATCAATGCCGAAACAGCGCCGGAATGGCTGGTAGCCGCGCTCAACTCTTCTGATTGACCAGTTCAATCGAGGTTTCCAGCATCCGCAGCGCTCGATCCCTTGCCGCGGTTACTGGCAGGCCGAGCGAACGCGCGAGCGCGGAGCCAATTAACGCATCACCCATCGCCATGAGAACCAGTGTCAGTGTTTCTTCATGAACGCGCATGACTTCGCCATGCTGCGCCTCTTCCTCAGGCGCAATCTCGTGGACAAGCTCGTGAATGGTTTCAACAATCGGGCCAAGCGCCCCCTCATTGCCGGTTAAGATCATCCAAGATGTCAGAGCGCCAGCGCCTTCTTTATCAAAGGCATCAAAGGCAAGATCCACGACTTCGCGCGGCGTCCCCAATCCCGCTCTGCTTGCATGCACGGCATCTTTGATGGTGATACAAACGGTTTCGGCAAGATGCTTAGCGAGCTCTTTTTGAAGCCCGGCTGCTGATCCAAAATGATGGAGTAAGTTGGCATGAGTACGGCCAATGCGCCCAGCGACCGCCTTTAATGTGACCGCCTGCGGCCCTGCCTCAATCAGCAATCCACGCGCTGCACTTAGCGCAGATTTGCGCGATTCTTCTGGGCTTAATCTCTTACGACCGGTCATTAAATTCCAAGCTTGGCGTCTACGCCCCCAATTTACTCATTTGGCCTAAAGCGGGCGCGGCGCCTCTGCAAGCCCTCTAGATAGAGTGGCGCGAAATGGCAGGCAGAGCATTCACCCTGCAGATCGCTTCAGCTCCAATGTATATTCCGCGGAAGGCACGCTTTCACCGCGCGCAACGCTAAGCCGTTGAGTGATTGTAGGCAAACGTTCAAATCCCAGTTTTCTTAGTACGCGCCCCGATGCTGGATTGTCGAGAAAGTGCGCGGCAACCAGTCGTTTGGCACCTATCACCTGTGCAAGCTCGATGGCAGCAAACCCAGCTTCGCTGGCATAGCCTTGCCCCCAATGGGGCCGAGCAATCCAATAGCCCAGTTCCAGCGCTGCGCCATCATCACAAGTTTCAAAGCCAATGCTGCCAATGCCCTCGGAAGTAGCAGCAATGGTGATCATAAAACGCGGAACATGCGGGTTGATTGGTAGGTTCGCAAATTGGTGCGCACGTTCTTCTGCATAAGGCCATGGCACGCGAGCCAAACTGCGCACAGTTTGCTCATCGCTGAAGCCAACATGTATCGCCTGCCAATCCTCTGGCCAGATTGGGCGTAACAGCAATCTTTCGCTGCGATAGAACACTGATCTTCTCCCTATCATCCCGCTTGCACGGGCGACAAAATCTGAGGGAGAATCACAAGAGGGAGCGGAACCCCTGCTAGTTGCAGGATGATCCCATCTCCCTCTTGGTGTGCCGGTTTACCGGCTGGGACCATCGCATTGGACGATCCCGTTTTTGGAAGCGTCCGTTTATTCGGCGGCTAGCGCAATCGCGTCAACCGACACATATTTGCGGCCTAGCTTACCCTTGTGGAATCGCACCACGCCATGCTCGAGCGCGAACAAGGTGTGATCCTTGCCCATGCCGACATTGCTGCCCGGATAGAATTTGGTTCCGCGCTGACGCACGAGAATGTTGCCAGCGACAACGCCCTGGCTACCGAATTTTTTAACGCCTAGGCGCCGACCCGCTGAATCGCGACCGTTACGCGAGGAGCCGCCTGCTTTTTTATGTGCCATTGCTCAGCCGTCCTTACTTCTTATCGGCAGCCTTAGGGGCTGCTTTCTTAGCTGGTGCCTTTTTCGCTGGTGCTTTTTTAGCAGCAGGCTTCTTGGCGGCAGCTTTGGTTTCCTTAGCCGGTGCTGCATCCGCTTCTTTTGCAGGTGCAGCTTTCTTCGCAGCTGGCTTTTTCGCGCCTGCACCAACGTCGGTGATGCGCAGCAAAGTCATTTGCTGACGGTGGCCAGCTTTGCGGCGATAATTGTGCCGGCGGCGTTTTTTGAAGACGGTGATCTTCTCGCCCTTGGCTTGTGCGATAATTTCAGCCGAGACGGTCACTTTAGCCGCATCAGCGATAGTTTCGCCTTCACCTGCCAAAAGAACATCGCCCAGCGTGACTGTATCGCCTGCTTCGCCAGCAAGCTTCTCAACGGCTATTTTGTCTCCGGCAGCAACCCGATATTGTTTGCCGCCCGTGCGCACTATTGCGAACATCGTGGTAATTCTCTCAATCTAGAGCTGTGCCCTACCCTTATGAGTAAGGCGCATCCGGCGGGCCGCATAAATGCATGCCGCTGGAAAGAAGGCGTCCGTTAAGTCAAAGCCTTTGCCAAGTCAACGAAAGATCACGCCAGTTTTGCGCAGAATTGCAGATTGGCCAATAATTTTCGCTCCATCCTACAAAGCCGCTTGCATCGCATGATCATGGGTGGCCTAGTTTTCGCAGGATGCTATGAAAGCCTTAATGACACAAACTGCTATCACCAATCTGCGCCGCACCTCGCAATATCCCCTTATAACCACTGCGGTTTTGAGTGCATTGGCGCTGAGTGGATGTGCGGCTTCTTCTGACAAATATCCCTCGCTTGCATTGCGTGATTTCGAGAAAGTTCCTGCATCCGCTGCTGCTCCAACCACCATACCGGCAACAAATGCGCCTCTCCCCGCTGAGATGAGCGGTGATACGGTGAGGCAATTGATGGCAGAGCGCGATTCGGCCCGCGGCGCCCATGCTGCATTTATGTCAGCACTGCCCAATGCTCAGCGCACATCATCGGCGGCGCGCGGCTCTGGCCCTGCTGCAAATATTTGGGCCGAGGCGCAGCTAGCCATCGCCGAGCTTACCGTGCATCGCAGCCTCACCGCCGCTGCTTTGGCGAATATTGATGAATTGATCGCCCAGGCCTCCATTACCCAAGGCGGATTGCCGGCCGAAACCACCTATCAGACAGAAGTCGCCGACATGGTCAAACGGCAGGACCGCGCCATTAATGGGCTAAGCTCAGGGCTCTAGTGATTTAAAATGAGCCTTGCCTGCGCCTCTTGCCCCGTCCGCGACAGCGCGGCCTGCTCTGTTCTAAGCGATGAGGAACGCGGCGCATTATCCAAGGCTGGCCGGACCCGGACATTAAAACGCGGCGAATTGCTGTTTGCCGCCGGCGATGAACAAACGGCCTGCGCAACATTGGTCACTGGCGCTTTGAAAGTATGCGCACATGACCGCGAAGGCCACGAACAGATTTTATCTCTCGTCCATCCTTCGGGTTTTATCGGCGAGATGTTTGCACCTTTCGCCCATCACGATGTCGTTGCGTTGACCGACAGTCAGTTATGCACATTTGCCCGCGTGGATATGGAGCGTGCGATAGAAGATTACCCTGCCCTTGCCCGCGCCTTGCTGCGCCGCAGTCAGGAAGATTTGCATTCGGCGCGCACTTTAATTGAGTTAACCGCCCATGGCACAGCCGAGGCTAGGCTCGCTGCATTGCTGTATGATTTTTCCCGTGCAGCCAGCAAATCACCCTGTCACCCAGCCAGCCATTTCGAATTGCCACTTACGCGCGGCGAATTGGCCAATATGGCGGGGCTGACGATCGAAACAGTTAGCCGGAAATTGGGCGAATTGGAAAAATCTGGGACAATCCGCCGCATAGGCAAACGCGGGATCGAATTAATCGACCCCGCGCACCTGCAAGCCTTGTCTGGATCTGCTGAGGCATAGCGCCTTCAATTCGTTCCCCAACGTTCAGACAATTGCGGCTATCGTCACCACCGCAAATGCCCACAGCAGGATCAAGACAGGCAGGATTAGCATTTGAACCGACGCCTCGCGCGCTGACAAATGGCCAGTGTTGGTCATAATACCGTCGCGGGCAAACACGCCCATGGTCATGGGTTTTTGTGCATTATCAGGCTTCATTGTGGCCCAAACGCTTGGCAAACCGTAGAACCCGACAATGAAAATCGTGAAGATTGCCATTGGAATAATCAGGCCTGGGGTCGAAAAGCCGATGAACATCACACCAAGAAATGCCAAGAAAAGTCCGGCACTGGCCATATATAGAGCGCTTGGTAGCTCAAATGTACGGTCGACAATTGTAGGCTGGTGCTCTGCTGCAACGGGCGCCTCGACGATACGGGCTTTTTCACTGATTTCGGCGGCAATAATACGTTGTGACATTGAATATCTCCTTGACGATGAGGAGATGTTTGCGCTGCTTTTGATGATCCGACATTGATCCAGATCAAACTGGAAATTTTATACTATTTTTTCCAACGATCCTTGTCACTATAATCCTGTTCGCGCGGCTCAATCCAATGCCATGCGCTTCCAGCGCCTTCACTGCGAAGCTCGCGTTTCCAAAACCATGCTGCGCTTTTCAAATGGTCCATGCAAAAATCAATTGCCTCAATTGCATCACGGCGGTGGCGCGAGGCGGCGGCAACGCAGACAATCGGATCGCCGGGAACCATGTGACCGATGCGGTGAATCATGGCGAGGCCCATCAGATCAAAGCGTGTGGACGCGTCATCGGCCAGCGCCTCCATCCCGGCCAGAGTGATCGGCTCATAATGGGAAAGCTCCAGCGCCTCGACGCCGCCGCCAGCACGCACTGCCCC
This sequence comes from uncultured Altererythrobacter sp., assembly GCA_937950385.1. Taxonomy (GTDB): domain Bacteria; phylum Pseudomonadota; class Alphaproteobacteria; order Sphingomonadales; family Sphingomonadaceae; genus Erythrobacter. The sequence goes on from CALFEA010000246.1 coordinate 5,168, forward strand.
TAGAAAGCTGGCAATGCCGCCCGCCTCTGGGCATTCGCGTGCAAGGTCACTGGCAATCCTATGCGGATCAAATGCACCGCTCTCAATGCGAATATCGCGCAGCACGGTTAGCCTCCGCTGACGGGCGGCAACAGCGCGACTTCATCGCCATCTTGAGCGTTTAAGCTGTGTTTGTCGCTGAGCACTTTGCCTCCGCAGGCCACATTCACGCGCTCACTCTTCAGCTGCTCAGCAACAAGAGGGCCAGCGGCATCCAACAAGCCAGCCCAATCCAGCGGGGCATCCGCTTGGCGCGAATCTTCGCCCGCCAAATCGCGCAAGGGGCCAAGGAATAGAATGGTGACCGCCACGTCTAGCCGCCGGTTACTGACATATGACGCGGTTGAGCAGGTTGAGCGCCGCGCTCAGAAATGTCGAAATGGTGGCGCTCTGGCTTAATATGCATGGCTTCAGCCAAGCCCTTTGCAAGATTGCCATCGGGATCATCGGAGCGCAGTGCCGCGCGCAAATCAACTTGTTCGCCGCCGCCAAGGCATGGGAAAAGCTGGCCCGTTGCCGTCACTCTGATACGATTGCATCCTGCGCAGAAATTATTCGTAAGCGGCGTAATCATTCCCAGCATCCCGCCGGTTTCTTCAACCCGATCATAACGCGCAGGGCCGCCCGATGATTTTTCAGACGGCGTCAATGTCCAACGCTTCTCCAGGTTTTCGCGCACAGCCGACAGCGGCAAGAAATGATCGACACGGTCACCATCAACTTCGCCCAAAGGCATAACCTCGATCAAGGTCAGATCATGGCCTTGGCCATGCGCCCAAGCGATCAAATCGGGGAGCTCATCCTCATTTACGCCTTTCATGGCTACCGTATTGAGCTTCACCCTTAGGCCCGCTTCTTTTGCCGCTGCAATCCCTTCCAGAACTTGCGACAAAGCATCGCGGCGCGACAAAGTCTGGAACCGCGCGCGGTCTAGGGTGTCGAGCGAGATGTTGATCCGCTTTACACCTGCCGCTGCCAGCGCATCAGCGTGGCTGGCCAATTGAGTGGCATTGGTGGTGAGCGTCAATTCCTCCAGACCATCACCAAGCTTGCGCCCAAGCGCCTGAAACAGATCGATAATATCGCGCCTGACCAGAGGCTCACCGCCGGTTATGCGAATTTTGGTAATGCCGCGCTCGATAAATCCGAGCGAAAGTCGGTGCAATTCCTCAAGGCTCAATACTTCCTTGCGCGGCAAAAACTGCATGCGCTCAGGCATGCAATAGGTGCAGCGCAAATCGCAGCGGTCTGTCACTGAGAGCCGTAAATAGCTGATCCGCCGCGCAAAACTGTCCACCAAAGGCGCAGGCTTGGTGCGCATTGGCGTTACAGGAGCCGTATCAATTACATCACGAATTCTAGTCATGTAGAGGTAGATACTGCCCTGTGATCCCGGGCGCATCCCTCAAATATGCCAGCGCTTCGGATCTCGCAGTATCGCTCCCCCCGCCAACGCAATTGATACGCGAAGGCGCATAGTCGCGGGCCAGATCACGCACAGCTGCCCTCCGCCAATCATCATGATCGGTCCCGGCACTCGGTAAAAGCAGCGTGAGATGAACTAGGCCAGATGCGAGACGGGCCGAGATGGCCGGCAGATGGTCGGTATAAAACGCAGATGCCGCAGCACTGGGCGCAGATGGTAGAGCATCAATTTTCAGCTCTTGGCTCATCACATCAACGCCGCTCGCGCCGCATCGTAATACCGATCTTCTCATTCGCTTCAGCAATAGCAAGCTTGACGATTTTCACCGTGATCGCCTGTACACGCGTGTCCTGCACAAACAGGGTTTCGCAAATGTGATCAGCTAGCGATTCGATCAGTTTGAAATGCACGCCCCTTGGCAATGCCTCAGATGCGGCGAATTTCAAATCCATATAATTCTTGCTCGCCGACAATGGCGTGTCGGGATCATAGCGATCAGCAATATCCATATCCGCCTGAATGGTAATCCGCAGCGGCTGCGGCTTGCCGGTCTCCTCCGAATAAATACCGGTGAGAACATCGACTTCGAGGTCGGCAACTTCAAGAATGAGCGAATCGGCCATGATGAGCGTGTCCTTAGACTGAATTGCGCCAGCGCGCGAAGATTGCCGTAGGCAGAAGCCGCGGATTGTCGCCAGTCTCTTGCACAGCGAGATCGCCATGTTCGACCGTGCCGGGCAAATCGGCGAATAATTCTTCCACCAACCCAGCCAGCGCAAGGCTGCTCATGCGCACAGCATAGACGGTGAGGAATAGGAATTTGCTGTTTTCATCCAGCAGCTTGCGGCAATCGGAGAGCAATTCTGGCAGCCCATCTTCGATACGCCAAGTTTCATTCTTTGGTCCGCGCCCAAACTTTGGCGGATCAAGAATAATCCCGTCATAGCGCTTTTCACGCCGCACCTCGCGGGCGGCGAACTTTGCTGCATCATCCACCAGCCAGCGGATGGGCGCATCCTCTAAACCTGAAAGCGCAGCATTTTCGCGGGCCTGAGCCACCGATTTCTTCGATGCATCCACATGTGTCACGCGGCCATGCTTGCTCAGTGCGAGGGACCCTACACCGGTATAGCCAAACATGTTGAGCGCTTCGGCCTCTGTTTGCCTGTCCAATTGCGCCCGCATCCAATCCCACACAGGGGCCATATCAGGGAAGAACTGTAAATGGCGAAACGGGGTTGGTTGGGCGGTAAAATGCGCCTCTTCCCAGCTTAAAGGCCAGCCTTCTTCCGGCAGTGCCTTATCGCCCAATGCCTGCCACCGGCCGCCGCCATCCTCGTCAGAACCTGGAATAAATTCCGCATCGGCGGCCCAATCATCAATACGCGGGCTCCACATTGCTTGGGGTTCAGGGCGAATAAAGCTGCGCGGCCCAAAGCTTTCCCATTTTCGCCCATGGCCGCTGTCGAGCAAGCGGTAACTGTCCCACCCCTCGCCTACCATCAGCATCGGTTCGCGGCAAAGCTGCGCCATCAGTTGGCAGGAGTTGCGCGAGACGTAACGTAATCACGCACGGCTTCATATGTTCCTGGAAGCTCGTCATAGGCTTCCTCGCGTGCAAACAAATCGCCGACACGCGCAGGCAAGGCAGGCCGCTGGCCAATCGCGCGCTCAACCGCATCGCGGAACTTTGCCGGATGCGCCGTGGCCAATGTGACCACCGGAATAGCTGGATCAATCTGCGCTTCGAGCGCTGCGTGAAGGCCAATCGCTGTGTGCGGATCGAGCACTTGCCCAGCGTTCTCATGGGCCCAGCGCAAAGTCTGCGAAAGCTGCTCGCCATCTGTGCGCGAACTGGTGAACAGCTTTGCTGCCCCCTCGCGCTGAGCATTGGTAAGCTGCATCGCTTTGCTCGCTTCAAAGGCACGCATCTGCTCCGCCATCGCATCACCATCACGGCCACCGCAATCGAACAGCAGACGCTCAAAGTTAGAACTGACCTGAATATCCATCGACGGCGCAACCGTGGGCGTGACTTCGCCTGCGGAATAATCCCCATCGGAAATAGCGCGGTGGAGGATATCATTGACGTTTGTTGCCACGATCAACCGCTCAATCGGCAGCCCCATTTGCGCAGCCACATAGCCTGCAAACACATCGCCGAAATTGCCGGTGGGCACGCTGAATGCGACTTTGCATGCTGGTGATCCCAATTGCAGAGCGGCGGCAAAGTAATAGACGACTTGCGCCATCAACCGCGCCCAATTGATCGAATTGACCGCGCCAATATTGAACCGTCCGGTCACATCCGCATCGCCAAACATGCGTTTGACCATGGCCTGCGCGTCATCAAAACTGCCGTCCATCGCAATGTTATAGACGTTTGGCGCCCGAACCGTTGTCATCTGACGGCGCTGAACATCACTAATCCTGCCCGCAGGGTGCAGCATGAATATGTCGATGCCCTCGCGCCCGGCAACCGCATCAATCGCCGCCGAACCCGTGTCGCCGCTGGTTGCGCCAACAATGGTGAGGTTGGATTTGCGGCGGCTTAGGAAATTTTCGAAAAACAGGCCCAGCAATTGCAGCGCCACATCTTTAAACGCCAGAGTTGGCCCGTGGAACAATTCAAGCAGCCATTGCTGCTCATCCAATTGTGCCAGCGGTGTGACCGCTTTGTGAGAGAACCGCCCATAGGCCTCCTCACACAATGCAAGCAATTCATCGGCGGAAAGGCTGCCACCAACGAACGGCGCCATTATTTTCGCGGCGAGCTGCGCATAAGGAAGCCCCGCCATTGCGGCGATTTCTTCCGGCGCAAAACTTGGCCATTCGCGCGGTAAATACAGGCCGCCATCGCTAGCCAAGCCTGCCAGAGTTGCGCCTTCAAAATCGAGCGCTTCAGCGCTTCCACGGGTTGAGATATATTCCATTACGCAAGAGCGGTTAGCCGCGTGTGCGTTTCGGTGCAAGCAAGCGAGGCTTTTGCTGCATCAAGGCTTGCTCTTAGCGGGCATTGTTATCTGGCCGGCGCCGATTGGTTTCTGCGGTACGCTTGCGCAGAGCCAGAAAATAGATCGCAAGGGCTGTAAGTGCGAAAAAAAACCACTGTCCAGCATAAGCTAGGTGATTGTTGGGCAGATCGTTAGGGTCAGGTTTTGCTACTTTTTCGAGACCGGCGTACGGATCCGTTGCAACTACCTTGTACTTGCTATCTCGGCCGACAAGAACTCCCTCGATTTCTCCTCCAGTGAAGTTGGGCTCACTAGGCGTCATCGACCAGCCAATATCAGCATAGGTGGTTTCTACGATGCTATTCCCCGGTTGGAGCCAACG
>CALFEA010000247.1 GCA_937950385.1 uncultured Altererythrobacter sp.
AGTCTTTCGTCGATACCTAGATTGCCCCTTTTCAAAAGCGGGCGTAGTAGAGAGAAATTGAACTAGGCGTTGCACTAGGTGACTTACTGGTCTAACACACCCTTGGTGGAGTTGGGCCCAAGGAATGGTTATGAATTACGAAACCTCAATCACTGGCGAGGCGGATGCTCAGCAAACCGGCTCATTATCCGCAGGCGCCGCGATGGATGATGATGGACCGCAGGGGCGGAATAAATCGCTCATAATCATTGGGGCATTGGTGGTTTTGGCGGTGCTCGCCATTCTAGCCTATCTTGCCTATTCCAGCTCTCAGACGCCTGCCGCCGATGATGAAAGTGACGGCCAATTGCCCGCAATTACCGTTGTGTCGCCTGGCCAAGAAACCATTCAAGGCGAAATCACTGCCACCGGTACGATTGCTGCGCGGCGCGAAGTGCCCGTCGGTGCTGTCGGCGAAGGCGGACGCGTTGTATCTGTGCCTGTCGATGCAGGCGATTGGGTGCGCCAAGGCCAAGTGCTGGTCGTGATTGATCGCTCAGTTCAGCAGCAACAAGCCGTAGGGCTCGCAGCCAGTATCGAAGTTGCGCAGGCCGACGCCAATTTGGCGCAGGCCAATCTTGCCCGCGCTCTGAAACTGGTGGATCGCGGCTTTATCTCCAAGGCTGATGTCGACCGCCTGACCGCCACCCGCGATGCAGCCAATGCCCGCGTTAAAGTTGCCCGCGCTCAGCTCAATGAAACGCGTGCCCGCAATGCCCGCCTCAATATTGTCGCGCCAACCTCTGGCCTTTTGCTGGAACGCAATGTTGAGCCGGGTCAAACCGTTGGCGCCGGATCACCGCCGCTGTTCCGCATCGCCAAAAATGGCGAGATGGAAGTGATGGCGATGGTAAGCGAGGAGCAGATCGCGACCTTGCCCCAAGGCGTCTCAGCACAAATCACGCCAACCGGCAGCGGCAAAACATACAATGGCCAAGTGTGGCAAATCGCCCCGACCATTGATGCACAAAGCCGCCAAGGCATTGCCCGGATCGCTCTGCCTTATGCAGAGGGGCTTCGTCCCGGCGGATTTGCCACAGCCGTTATCAAAAGCGGGACGGCGGTTGCGACTTTGCTGCCGGAAAGCGCGGTTCTGGCCGATGATGCGGGCAGTTTTGTCTATGTCATCAACGCTGAAAACAAGGCGACGCGCCGCTCTGTCACAACCGGCCCTGTCACGCCCAATGGCGTAACGATTATGGAAGGCATTAACGGCACGGAGAAAATTGTGCTGCGCGCTGGCGGGTTCCTGACCGAAGGGGAAACCGTAAAGCCGGTGTTTGCGCCAGATTCAGAAGCCCCGCCCAAACCTGCTGCGAAGCCATCCCCAAATCCCGCAGCGCAAGAGCCTGCCCCGACTGCTGAGAGCGAGGCATAAGCCATGGGCTTTCGCAACATGTCCGCCTGGTCGATCCGCAACCCGGTAATCCCGCTGGTTGCGTTTTTCGCTTTGCTGATTGCCGGCATTGCGAGTTTTGCCAGCATGGATGTAGTGAACAATCCGGATATTGAATTTCCCGGTGTCCAAGTCTCAATCTCTCAGCCCGGCGCGGCGCCAACTGAGATTGAAAACCAGATCACTCAGCGCGTGGAAAGCGCGGTGCGCTCGCTCAATGGTGTGCGCAATATCAGCTCCACCGCGAGCGAGGGCAATTCGCGCACCTTTGTCGAATTTGAAATCGGTTATGATCCCAATGTAGTGACCTCTGAGGTCAAGAACGCGGTGGATTCCATTCGCGGCAGCCTGCCTGATGGCATTCAAGAACCGCGCGTCAATAAGGTGGATGTCGCGGGCGGTTTCCTGGGTATTTATGCCGTTGAAGCCAATGATATGACCATTGAGCAATTGAGCTGGTTCATCGATGATACGGTGGCCAAGCAGCTCTTGGCAGTTGAAGGCATGGCCGAAGTCAACCGTTTTGGCGGCGTCAATCGCGAGATTGAAGTCTTGCTCGATCCAGCCAAAATGCAATCGCTCGGCGTGACAGCAGGACAGATCAACTCGCTGCTGCGTCAAGACAATCTGGATGCAGGCGGCGGTGTCGCAGAGGTAGGCGGAACGCGCCAATCCGTGCGTGTTTTGGGCAGCATGGACACAGCCTTTGCCTTGTCACAGCGCCAAGTCCGCGCCGCCAGCGGTATGCCCGTAAAGCTGGCGGATTTCGCCACTGTTCGCGATGGTTATTCAGAGCAAACCTCGATCAGCAAGGTGCGCGATAAGCAGGTGGTGAACTTTGCCATGTCGCGCGCAAAAGGCGCCTCTGATGTGACCACATTTGATGAAGCGCTTGTGGTTATTGAGAAGATTGAAGCCGCCAATCCAGGCGTGAAATTTATCCCGCTGTTCAACACGGTGAAATACACCAAGGATCAATACACCAGTTCGATCGCCGCCATGATCGAAGGCGCGGTGCTGGCCGTGATCGTGGTGTTTTTCTTCCTGCGCGATTGGCGTGCGACGATTATCTCTGCGGTCGCGATCCCGCTTTCGGCGATCCCCACCTTTTACTTCATGGATTTGCTCGGCTTTAACTTGAACCAATTGTCTCTGCTGGCATTGGCATTGGTGGCCGGGGTCTTGGTCGATGATGCGATCGTTGAGATTGAGAATATCGTGCGGCATATGCGAATGGGCAAATCCGCCTATCAAGCATCCATTGATGCCGCCGATGAGATCGGCCTAGCCGTTGTCGCAACTTCATTCTGTATTGTCGCCGTGTTCTTGCCCGTGGGCCTGATGCCCGGCGTATCAGGACAGTTCTTCAAGAACTTTGGCCTAACAATTGTGGTCGCCGTTTTGATGAGCCTTGCGGTCGCGCGGATGATTACACCGATGATGGCCGCCTATTTCATGAAGGCAAAAGGCCACGCCGATCATGGCAATGGCCCATGGATGGACCGCTATATGCGCGTCCTTGAATGGTCGCTTGATCGGGGCAAATTGTACGAGCGGCGCGAAGGGCGCGAAGCCCCGCAATCGCGGTTCCGCTACAACCTCGCCCTATTGCTGACGGCGATTGTGATGATCGGCCTGTCGGGTTGGGCGATTTTCACCTTCTATATGGGCGCCATTGAAATGGGTCTGCCGGCAGAGGCGGGTCAGATATTCTCTGATGACATCAACTCGACCAGCTATTTCCTTGCGTCCAAACTGACTGAAATTGTCTTGCTGATGGTGGCGACGGGCGTTGGCTTCTTGGTTGGTTTGATCGTCCTGAAAGTAATTTCGCCGATTGTAACAGCCATTGCCCATTTCCTTGGTTGGGTGCTGGGCTGGGTCAGCTATTTGGTCCTTGGTTGGCTGGTTGAATCAAAACGTCCTGCGCCGCTGGGCATCACGCCAATTGCAGGCAGTTTCCGTTGGTTAGAGGCGCGTTTTTACGATCACCGTTTGTGGATGCTCATGATGGGCTATTTCGCCTTCATGCTGACGGTCTTATTGTTCGCCAATACGCCGTTCCAATTCCAGCCAGAGGTCGATGACGACAATAGCCGTATCGAGCTTGAAATGGTGCCGGGCACGACATTGGCAACGACAGAGCGGGTTACCGACCAGGTCAGCGCATTGCTTTATGAGCAGCCTGAGGTTGAACTGGCGCTGGAGCGGATCAGGCAAGGCGAAGCGACAATCTACATCACGCTTGCTGACGACCGCCAGAAAACGAAGAAAGAATTTGAGCGTTCTTTAGGGCCGCAATTGTCGCAAATTGCCGATGCGCGTGTGCGCTTTCAGGCCGATCAAGGCCCCGGCGGCCCAAGCAGCGGACGCGATATTACCGTCATGCTGGCTGGGTCCGATCCTGACTTGCTCAACAAAACCGCTGGCCAATTGGTTGAGGAAATGAAGGGCATTGATTCCATCGTTGCCCCCCGGATCAGTGCCGATGTCTCGCGCCCGGAAATAATCGTGCGTCCGCGCGCTGGTATTGCGGCAGAATTGGGAGTGACCACTGTCGCGCTCAGCCAAGCCATTCGTATCGCGACAATGGGCGAAATTGAGCAAAATGCCGCTAAATTCTCATTGTCTGATCGCCAAATTCCGATCCGCGTGAAACTGCCCATATCCTCGCGTGAGGACATCGATACGCTCGCCAATCTGCCTGTGCCAACGGCAAGCGGCGGCTCTGTTCCGCTTAGCCGAGTGGCCGATATCACTTTTGGAGCAGGCCCAACTTCGATCCAGCGCCAGAACCAAAGCCGCCGCGTATTCATCGGCGCAGACTTGGCGCAAGGCGTTTTGCGCGGCGATGCATCCCCCTTGATCGACGAATTGCCTATTTTGCAAAACCTTCCGCAAGGCGTCATCCGCGATGCAGCGGGCACGGATGAGTTTGAAAAAGAGCTCTCTGACAATTTTGGCAATGCGTTGATTGCAGGTGTGTTGCTTGTCTTTGCCGTGCTGGTGCTTTTGTATAAGCGCGTGATGTCGCCGCTGGTGAATATGTGTTCTTTGGCCTTGGCACCGCTTGGCGGGATCATGCTGGTTTGGGGCGTCGGTCAACCGCTCTCAATGCCGGTGCTGATCGGGATTTTGCTATTGCTGGGCATTGTCTCCAAAAACTCGATCCTGCTGATTGATTTTGCGATTGAGGAAATGGCCAATGGCACGCGCAAACGCACTGCAATTCTAGAGGCCGGACATAAGCGCGCGCAGCCGATTGTGATGACCACTGTTGCGATGACAGCGGGCATGGTGCCAACGGCATTGTCGCTTTCCGGTGATGGCGCATGGCGGCAACCGATGGGCATTGTGGTGATTGGCGGCTTGGTTCTCTCCACCCTGCTGACGCTGATGATTGTGCCGGCTGGATTTAGCCTTGCCGATGGGCTGGAGAAACGTGTTGGCCCGTGGATGCGCCAGAAATTCCTAACCTATAAGCCGGGCGATGATGGCGAGCCTGTTCCAGAGCCTGCGCCATCTGATGACCCGCAGGATTATGGCGCTGCAAAACCGGCTGCGCCTGCGATCCCCGCAACGCGCCTGCCGCCGGGGGCTGAACCTGCTGAGTAAATCGGACACGAAGCCCCGCGCTAAGCCCCAAACTGGGCTCGGTGCTAGTTTCGGCGCCAATTTAGGGGGCGGCGCTTTACCCGCTGAACTGGCACCGGACCGGGCGCGGCGAATGCGCTGGACTGCCACAGGCATGTTGGTGGCGATGGCGGTCATCTATTTCTCGTCCCGAGAAATGCTGGGCGGACATGCAGCTTGGGGCTATGTGAATGCCTTTGCAGAGGCCGCGATGGTCGGCGGCCTTGCCGATTGGTTCGCGGTCACCGCCCTGTTCCGTCATCCGCTTGGCATTCCCATTCCGCACACAGCGATCATCCCGCAAAATAAGGACCGCATTGCTGATACGATGGCCGGCTTTCTGCGCGACAATTTCTTGACCCCCGCCGTGGTTGCGCGGCGCATGTTTGCGATGAATATTGCGGGCGCTGCGGGCGATTTTCTGGTTGCTCCCAAAGAAGACAATCGTAGCCGGATTACTGGCGGCGCGGCGGAACTCTTGGCCGAAGTGCTGGAATCGCTCGACCCTGATCGGCTTGGCAATCAAGTGCGCACCGGGCTGGCGGGGCAGCTCGCCAAGCTTGATATTGCGCCGCTGCTGGGCCGGATGCTGGAAAGCGCGATTGCCGATGGGCGGCATATGCCGCTGATCGATGGCTTTATCCGCTGGGCCGGTTTGACGCTGGAAGACAATGAGGAAATGGTCACCGATGTGATCCACGCCCGCGCC
>CALFEA010000248.1 GCA_937950385.1 uncultured Altererythrobacter sp.
AGCGGGCGGCTTCATTGCGCATCTCTTTGTTCATCTGCGGAATACCGACGAGGATAACGCTGTGAAATTCGCGCGCAATCGCAAGGTAATCTGGCGCGCCGCGGGCTTCCTTGCACAAGCGTTTGAATGAGAAGACCGCCACGCCTTTCAGCAATTTGGGCACATGCATTGTGCGCCCTATGCCAACATCAAGCTCGCCGCTGGGGACATGCTCTGCATCTTCCGGTTTGTAATCGGTAAGGCGGAAGAATGCTTCGCGCACTTGCGCCGTTGCCTCATCGCCCAAGGGTGTGTGCCAGCTATCGATGTCGCCCAATCGGTCGAGCCGGTAGTCTAGCGGGCCATTAAGCGGCAGCACATCAAGACGCTCTTCGATCAAATCGATAAAGGGCAGGAAGTGCTCGCGGTTGAGGCCGTCCTTATACAGATCGCTTGGCGGACGGTTGCTGGTCGTGACAATCGCCACGCCTTGATCCACAGTCAATGCGCGAAACAAACGGCTCATGATCATTGCATCGGCTGAATTGCCCACGACCATTTCATCAAAGGCGAGACAGTCCAAATCGCTCCCAAGTTTTGCGGCAACCGGCGGGATCGGATCGCCGCGCTCTTTCTTGCGCTCTTCACGCAGGGCGCTGTGAACCTCTTGCATAAAGGCGTGAAAGTGGACACGGCGTTTGGCCTTGATCGCCAGGGTTTCGTGGAACAAATCCATCAGCATTGATTTGCCGCGCCCGACGCCGCCCCACATATATAGCCCGCGAGGGGCCTCGGTTTCTGTCCCAACAAGGCGAGCGAAAAAGCCCGTTTTGCGCTCTGCCTCTAAAGCGGTTTGGAGCGCCGCCAATTGCTCTACGGCTTTGCGTTGGTCTGCATCTGCGCGCAATTCGCCACCAGCGATCAGCGCGTCATACCGTGCAAGAATGCCGCTCATCTTGGAGTGAATTTGCGCACGATCCCGGAGAAGGCCGCAACCGTATCTTCGTCTTGGACAACGGTCCCGCGAATGAAGACGAGCTTGCCCGTTTCGCGCATAATTTGTGTCACAGCATCGAGCGGCCTGTCGCCTTTACCCGCGCCAATAAATTGGGTTGAGATTTCCAGAGTTACCGATGGGCCTGCATTGCCGCTGCCCAGCGAATGCATCGCTGTGAACAAAGATATATCGATCAGCGACTGCGTGATCGCGCCGTGAATGGCATTTTGCAAATTGAGATGCTTACGTTCTGGAAACATCCTTAGGCGGCAAAAGTCAGTGCCGCCGACTGTCTCTTTGCGGGTGATTAGCTGGCCCATGACCGCGCCATTAAACAGCGTCTGATCTTTTAAGTTCCACCGATTCCAGCCCGGATTGTCCGGGCACGGCAAATGGTCGAAGGCATCGTCAGTGATTGCCACGCTGCCTCTCCAGCGCCTAGATCTGGCGTTCGGCCATCATCTTCTTGGTTTCAGCGATTGCCTTGGCCGGTGAAAGACCTTTCGGGCAAACATTCGCGCAGTTCATGATCGTGTGGCAGCGATAGAGGCGGAAGGGATCTTCCAGCTCGTTCAAACGCTCACCTGTCATTTCATCGCGGCTATCAGCGAGCCAGCGATAGGCTTGAAGCAAGATCGCAGGGCCGAGGAACTTGTCAGAATTCCACCAATAGCTCGGGCAACTGGTCGAGCAGCAAGCGCACAAAATGCACTCATACAAACCGTCTAATTGCTCGCGCTGCTCTGGCGATTGCAGGCGCTCCTTGCCCGATGGCGTGGTTGAAACCGTCTGGAGCCAAGGGCGGATCGATGCGTATTGCGCGTAGAAATGGGTGAAGTCGGGAACCAAATCCTTGATCACATCCATATGCGGCAAAGGCGTAATACGAACATCGCCCTTCAAATCTTCAATCGCGGTGGTGCAGGCAAGGCCATTCTTACCGTTCATGTTCATCGCACATGATCCGCAAATGCCCTCGCGGCAGGAACGGCGGAATGTCAGCGTGGGATCAACTTCATTCTTGATCTTAAACAAAGCGTCCAAAACCATTGGACCGCAATCGTCGGCATCAATTTCAAACGTATCATAGCGCGGGTTCGCGCCGCTATCGGGATCGAAGCGATAGATCTTGAATTTCTTGACCTTGCTGGCGCCGTCAGCCTTGTAAGCGGTGCCCGATTTTGAGATCTTGGAATTCTTAGGAAGGGTGAACGTAGCCATAGGGTATTCGATCCTGTGATTTTTCAACTTCTATCTAACGGCTTTGCGCGGGAGAGCAAGGCGCAGCTGTTGAGCAATTTGACAGTTTATTTGCTTGCTTTGCATGTGAAGGGGCGAGGCGAGGGTGGTAAGACTGCCCTATGGCGCAATTTCATCGCCAAATGCTAACGCCCAACTTTAGGAAAACCATCCATGTCCGACGGAAAAAATACAGCCATTCGATCCGCCGCCATTTTCGGTGCATCGGGCGGTATTGGCGCGGCTTTGGTTGCTGAACTGGCGGAACGCGGCGCGGGGCAAATTTGGGCCGGTTCGCGCAGCGCCGCGCCTGTCACCGGTGCGACGTCTTTCGCATTTGATATGATGAAGGAGGCCAGCATTGCTGATGCCGCCGCAATGATGCGCAGCAACCCGCCAGATTTGGTGATCGTGGCAAGCGGGGTTTTGACGCTTGCCGATGGCAGCGGTCCAGAGCGTACTTTCAAACGCCTCGATTCTGGCGCGATGGCTGAGGTCCTGGCACTCAACACTATCGGTCCAGCTTTGATTGCAAAGCACATCTTGCCAATGTTTCCGCGAAATAACCGCGCCGTTTTCGCAGCTTTATCGGCGCGTGTAGGCTCGATTAGCGACAATGGGCTGGGTGGGTGGCACTCTTATCGCGCCTCCAAAGCTGCGCTCAATATGCTTTTGAAAAACTTCGCGATTGAGCTGGCGCGCACGCATAGCGAGGCAGTTGTTCTGGGCCTTCATCCTGGCACAGTCGATACAGGGCTTTCGCAACCATTTCAAAAAGGTCTTCCCGAAGGCCAATTGCTGAGCCCTCAGGAATCCGCGCAAAGTCTGCTCGATGTAATTTCAAGTGTAGGGCCAGAGCAAAGCGGATGCGTGTTCGATTGGAAGGGCGCAGAAATACCTGCTTGATTGTGCCCTAGTCCATCAGGCCGCTGCGACGAAAACCCTCGGCCAAGATTGTCTCGATTAGCTCTTCTTGTGTCCAACCAGCCAGTTCAGCTGCGCGGCCAAAGACCTTTTGCGACCACAAATTGCAATTGAGGTTGAGTTCTAAGAAGGTGATCTCACCTGTGGATTCATTGATCCGAAACTCGAACCTTCCGTAGTCAAACGGACGATACTCTTCCCAAACCTTGCGAGTGAGCTCGGCAATGCGGGTTTCCATTTCTTCGTTTTGAAAATGATCGAGCGAATATTTTTCGCTCCGATCAACCAGGTCACGCTTTTCCTGATAAGTGCGTAAATGTGAAGGGTCCGCTTGCCGGAAAATCATCATCGGTAGGATTTGCGGTTCGCCATTGATGGTGATGACAGGAACTTCGACATCGCTGCCATCCAAAAAAGGTTCAACCAGCGCATCTTGTCCGCCGTTCGCCTCGTCATTGTGGATCGCTTCGACAGCAGCTTTCACGCCCTGCCAATCGCGCGCATCACCAACGCCCCAACTGGCCGATGATGCATTGGGTTTGATCACATAGCGGTCTGCCTTTGGGCATTTGCTTGGATCAATCGGCGCACCCTTGCGGTAAATTGCCCAGGGCGCGGTTGGTACGCCGGCTTCTAATGCGGAGCGTTTGGCGAGGTGCTTGTCATCGGAAAGTCCGCGCAAAATCGGGCTGGCACCAAGATAGGGAATGCCGGCCCGTTCGCACAGTAATGGCAGCAACATTTCAGAATTGAAAAACCCAGCACGATTGAGCAACGGGAACACGAAATCCACATCAGGCTTATCGAACAGAACTTCGAATGATTCCTTGATTGTCAGGTTCAGATTTAGCCCTTCCAGCACATCACGCATCTCGCGGTGATAAAGCGCGTGATTGCCATCCTCTGGGTGAAGCTCACCTTCCCAAAGCGCATTTTTCGCGATGAAAAGCAGTTTGACGCGTTTTCGGGTCGCTGCATCAATTTTTAACGGGGAAAGCTGGATTGCCAAGATAGTAGAGCCTTTTCTGGTCGTTGCGCGGCCTATAGAGGTGCTGTCAATAAAGATATAGCGTCGCGCTTCAAAGGCGAAATTGAGAAGGACAAATATGCCCATCGCCTCCGCCCAGCTTGCCCAAGCGGCACGCGGTTTTGTTTTGGACGATACCGCAAAGGCGCTGATTGCGCTGCTGTCGAGCGGCGGAGATGCGCGCATTGCGCTTGATCCCAAAACGGGCCTGAACCGATATTTGTCCGCACCTTATCCGCGCGATTTGACCGCCTATGCATCCTCCACCGCCAATGATAT
>CALFEA010000249.1 GCA_937950385.1 uncultured Altererythrobacter sp.
ATGAAGCTGAGCGCTATGACAGACAGAGCCAGCAATCCTGCGGCCACAGCATAAGGCAAAGCGGGCGCGATACGGTACAGGGCAGGGGCCATTGCAGGGCCGCCAAGCATGCCCACTTGCCACCCAATCGATGATAAAGCGATAGCTGTCGGAAGCACTTCCTTCGGAACGAGGTTCGGAGCCAAAGCAGACAGTGCAGGGCCGTTAAAGGCGCGGGCTATTCCGAGCAAAACAGCGACGCCCAACAGAATCGGAAAGCTGATTACCTCGGTCCAAGTGAACCAAGCTAGGCCCGCTGCACAAAGGAACTGCAATGAAACCGTAAGACGGCTGATGGTGCGGCGATCAAACCGGTCCGCAGCCAGTCCAACAAACGGGGTCAGGATAAAGAGTGGAACAAATTGCAGCAGGCCAATCAGGGCCAATTGGCCCGAGGCTTGCGCAATGCTCATGCCGCCATCACGGGCCATTGTGTATGTCTGCCAACTGATGATGATCAGCATGGCATATTGCGCGACAGTCATCGCAAGCCGCGCGATCCAATAGGCGCGGAAATTGGGTATTTGCAGCGGGTGCGGAGTTTTGGGGAAGGGTGGTGTCTCGCTCACCCTGCGCTCATGGCAGGCTCAATTGGGCCTGCCAACCTTGGATTTATCTACTGCGAATTAACGCGAACGGCGCAGGCGAGGGTTTGGCTGGAGGGATTCAACAATCGCCATAAAATCATCAAGGCGAAGGATGCGTTCCAATTGAAAACCAGCGCGCTCGCCGCTGATCCAAATAACATAAGCTTCGATCCGGCCGACGATGGGCAGGCGGATGATAACGCGGTCACCTTTGGCCAGCGTTTTTGCATCATCGATCATGAAACCATGAGCCGACAAATTCGACACATGCATTTCGACATCGCCGTGTTTTTGGTGTTCACCAATTACGGGAAAATCAACAGGGTGCCGGGCTGCTTGACGCAGATCAGTCACACTTAGGTTTGCTCCAGATGACACGGTTTTCATTACTCCAAGCGAATATGCGGTCATTCCCTAATGAGTTAGAAAGGCTGATATTTGGTAAAGTTGTTACATCCCGTTTCAGGACAGAACTGTCCCAAAATGAACACACGCCCTCGGCAAGATGAAACCAAACTAAAGTGAAATTAGCCCGTGTTTTTTCTTACCCAAGCTTATTTTTACTTGGGAATCGCCTGCGGGAAGGATCAGGAAGCCCGCATCTTGCACCGTTTCGTCGTTCAGTTTAACCGCGCCTTCAGCCAATTTCCGCTTGGCTTCTTTGCCCGATCCAACAAAGCCTAGCGCCGTCAGCGCCGCTCCAATCCGCATACCTTCTGCGCCCACCGACAATGTCGGCAAATCTTCGCCAGCACCGCCGCCAGCAAAGGTTTCAAGCGCTGTACCTTCGGCGGCCTTGGCGGCTTCATCGCCGCGGACCATGCGCGTGACTTCGTTGGCAAGGATGACTTTGGCATCATTGATTGCAGCGCCCTCTAAGGCTTCGAGCCGCGCGATCTCATCTAAAGGAAGATCGGTGAACAGCTTCAGAAATTTACCGACATCGCGGTCATCCGTGTTGCGCCAATATTGCCAGAAGTCATAGGCGGGCAATTGCTCTTCATTCAGCCAAATCGCGCCATCGACAGATTTGCCCATCTTCGCGCCATCAGCCCGCGTGATTAGCGGAGCGGTGAAGCCATACACTTCTTTGGCATCAATGCGCCGCGTCAGCTCAATCCCATTGACGATATTGCCCCATTGATCGCTGCCACCCAATTGCAGCTGGCAATCATAGTCGCGTGACAGGACGAGGTAATCATAGGCTTGCATGATCATATAGTTAAACTCGAGGAAGGTCAGCGGTTGCTCGCGGTCAAGCCGCGTCTTCACCGAATCGAACGTCAGCATGCGGTTGATGGTGAAATGCTGGCCGACATCGCGCAGCAATTCGATGTAGCCAAGCTTTGAAAGCCAATCATCATTGTTAATTAGCAGCGCGCCGGTCGGGCTATCATCGAAGCGCAAGATCCGCTCAAAGCTGCCCTTAATTCCGGCAATATTGCTCGCCAGTTTTTCATCCGTCAGCATGGTGCGCGTCGCATCCCTGCCTGAGGGATCACCGACTCTAGCAGTTCCGCCGCCCATAATCACGATCGGCCGGTGCCCTGCATCCTGCATCCGTTTGAGCAGCATGATCGACGCAAGGTTACCGATATGAAGGCTGGGCGCAGTCGGATCAAAGCCAACATAGCCAGTCACAACCTTTTTAGACGCAAGCGCATCAAGCGCGCCTGCATCAGTGATTTGGTGGAGGTGCCCGCGCGATGACAGCAGGTTCAGCAGATCAGATTTGTATTCGCTCATAATATGTGGCGCTCTAGCAGCGCATGCAGAGCGATGTAAGCCTGTGATTAGAGGCCTTGCCATACTTGCGGGGCGCCGCGCAGCTGCATAGGACAATCGGCTATGATACCTCTCATCCTACACCCAAGCTGCGAGAAGGGCCCGATCACGGCCATTTCCGCGCAAATCCACGGCACCTTAGATGGCTGCAATGCAGAGTTTCGGATTGAGGGCGATTTGTCCCGCGTCAAAATCCCGCAGCACCGCGCCTCTGGCCGTGAGGATGATTTGTGGAAGACCACTTGCTTTGAAATATTCTGGCAGCCGGTGGGCGGAGCCTATTACCGCGAGTTTAACCTATCCCCGTCAAGCCGCTGGGCGTGTTATGACTTTGATGATTTTCGGGAAGGCATGCGCGATGCGCCGGTCAGTGCGATATCCTTTTCCAGTGCAGCAAGCAGTAACGAATTGCTTCTGAAAGCCAGCATCGCCAGCGACTTGCCCGATCCTGCGCAAGTAGCATTGAATGCCATCATCGAAGACACAGACGGCAATATCCAATTTTGGGCACTCGCATTTCCGCCGGGCAAACCAGAATTTCATTCCGTGGATTGCCGCACAAAGAAAGTGGACCGTTCAATATGACTGTGATGTTTGGAATTGATCGCCTGCTGGCTGATCCCGATTTGCTCGCTGAACTCAAAGGCAAGCGCGTGGCTCTGGTCGCGCATCCAGCGTCTGTCACCGCCGACCTAACGCACAGTCTCGATGCGCTTATTGCCGCCGGCGTGAACATCACCAGCGCCTTTGGTCCGCAGCATGGGTTGAAAGGTGATAAGCAGGACAATATGGTCGAGACACAGGATGAAGTGGATGCGCATTACGGCATCCCCATCTTCTCGCTTTATGGCGAAGTGCGCCGCCCAACACCGGCGATGATGGATAGCGCCGATGTGTTCCTTTTCGATCTGCAAGACCTTGGCTGCCGCATCTACACCTTTGTCACCACGCTGCTCTATCTGCTTGAAGAAGCGGAAAAGGCGGGCAAAGCGGTGTGGGTGCTCGACCGGCCCAATCCCGCTGGCCGTCCGGTGGAAGGCTCTTTGCTGATCCCGGGTCATGAGAGCTTTGTCGGCGCTGCGCCCGTGCCGCATCGGCATGGGCTGACCTTGGGCGAAATGGGTCACTGGTTCATCCAGCATTTCGATCTCGAAGTGGAATATAGGGTCGTCGCAATGCAGGGTTGGGAGCCGGATGGCCCCGGTTACGGCTGGCCCGAAAGCCGCATTTGGATCAACCCTTCGCCCAATGCCGCCAGCGTCAATATGGCGCGCGCCTATGCCGGGACGGTCATGATCGAAGGCGCGACCGTGAGCGAGGGTAGGGGGACGACTCGCCCGCTAGAAGTGCTGTTCGGCGCACCGGATATTGATGCCAAAGCCGTGCTGGCCGAAATGCAAAGCTTCGCACCGGAATGGCTAGCGGGATGTATTCTACGCGAATGCTGGTTTGAGGCGACCTTCCACAAACATGCAGGCAAACTCTCCAACGCCCTGATGGTGCATGCTGAGGGGCCGCATTACACCCATCACGCATTCAAGCCGTGGCGGCTGCAAGCGCTAGCCTTCAAAGCGATCCGCAATCTCTATCCCGATTATCCGCTATGGCGGGGGAAAGAGTTCAAATACGAATATACCGATGATGTGCTGGCGATTGATGTGATCAATGGCGGACCAGCCCTGCGCGAATGGGTCGATAATCCGACACGCACGCCGCATGATCTGGATGCTCTGGCCGCCAATGATGAAGCGGCTTGGGTCGCGGCGGTGAAAGAGGTTTTGTTGTATTGAGAGTCGCTAATTGGCGGCAAGTTCATTTTCGGCTTTGCTCAGCCAAACTTCAAACCGCTCCATTGTTTCTGAATGTTCATTCTCAAATTCGACTTTAGATCCAACCCATTGGCTACATGTCGAAACTATAATAGCGGGTTCTGGCTGACCAAAGCGTTGTACGTGGGCCTCCCTTAAGTCTTGAAACCTCTCGCCAAAACGCCTTTCAAATCGAACAAGTGCATAGTTGAATAGCTTTTTGTCGCAAAGGTTCGATCCTCTGGCACTCGCCGAGGAAAAATAGAAATCATGTCCCCAATGTGTCGGTGCAAGTCTTTGAGCCTCTTTATATTTGTAACCGCTCGAGGTTGAACAAGCAGTCAGTACCAACAGGACTGAAATCGAAAACGGATGACAAATCCTCACTTGAACCTAATGCCCCTGCTTCCGTGAAAGCTCCCGCATTGCATCGTCCAAACCATCCAAAGTCAGGCCGTACATCCGGTCGTTCATCACTTCCTTCAGCATTTTGGTGCTTTGTGAATAGCCCCATTGCTTCTCCGGTACGGGGTTGAGCCATACGGTCGCAGGGTAAGTGTTGGTCACGCGCTGCATCCACACCGCGCCCGCTTCTTCATTCATATGCTCCACGCTGCCGCCGGGATGGGTGATTTCATAGGGGCTCATCGCAGCATCGCCGATGAAGATCACTTTGTAATCATGGCCATATTTGTGGAGGATATCCCATGTCTTGTGGCGCTCCTGCCAGCGGCGTTTGTTGTCCTTCCACACGCCTTCATAGAGGCAATTGTGGAAGTAGAAGAATTCCATATTCTTGAATTCTGATGTGGCTGCGCTGAACAATTCCTCGCACAATTTGATGAAGGGATCCATTGATCCGCCAACATCAAGAAAGAGCAGCAATTTCACTGCATTCTTGCGCTCGGCGCGCATATGAATGTCGAGCCAACCTTGCTTGGCTGTGCCCTTGATCGTCTCGTCAATATCCAGCTGATCGGGATTGCCTTCACGCGCAAACCGGCGCAGACGGCGCAGCGCCATTTTGATGTTCCGCGTTCCCAATTCCTTCGTATTATCAAGGTTTTGGAACTCACGTTTCTCCCAAACTTTCACCGCGCGCTTGTGTTTGCTTTCGCCGCCAATGCGCACGCCTTCAGGATTGTAACCCGAATGACCAAAGGGCGAGGTGCCGCCTGTACCAATCCATTTATTGCCGCCCTCATGGCGTTTTTCCTGCTCCTCGAGGCGTTTCTTGAGAGTGTCCATAATCTCATCCCAATCGCCTAGGGATTCGATTGCCGCCATATCCTCTTCCGACATGAACTTTTCTGCGATGGCCTTAAGCCAATCTGAAGGGATATCGACGGGGGTTTGGCCGTAATCAGACAGAATGCCTTTGAAGACTTTGTTGAAAACCTGATCAAACAGGTCGAGCTTGCCTTCATCTTTCACAAAGGTCGCTCGGCTGAGATAATAGAATGCCTCAGGCGATTGCTCGATAACGTCTTTATCCAGCGCCTCAAGCAAAGTGAGGTGCTCTTTAAAACTTGCGCCAATGCCCGCTGCGCGCAGCTCATCCATGAAATCATAAAACATGACCCATGTGTTAGCGCGGGGCTTCGGGGAATGCCAGAGACAGCTCGTCCCCCTCTCACTTTTAAGGAAACGCTAACCATGTTCGCCTAGGGTCATTGCAATGATAGTTTGGGTGGATACTGAATGAAACCGATTGAAATTGACCAGGCCGCTGCAACCGCGCTGGATTTGATCCCCGAAAGCTGCGGCGATGTGACAATAGGTTGCACCGATGCAGCTGGTATCGTCAGCGCAGTTTTGCAGTCTTCCCAACGCTTGCGCGCGGAACACGATGCATTGAGCGATACGGTAAAAGAGCTGGAGGTTGATCAAAACAAGGTCGCGCTGGCGAGCGGCGAAGCGCGCGATTTATCGGCCCGCGCCATTGCTCAATTGGGCGAGGGCACACTGCTAATCGAAAGCTCCTTATCAGAAATCAATGGTCTGCTCGAGCTTGTGCAAGCCCTCTCTCGCCACGTTATCGGCTTTGCCTCTGCGATGGAGCAAGTTCGACGCA
>CALFEA010000250.1 GCA_937950385.1 uncultured Altererythrobacter sp.
GGTTTTCTCCATCTGACGCTTCACGCGCCCACGGATTTTGCGCTCGACCTGCAGGACAGAAAGCTCGCCCTCCATAAAGGACATGACCATTTCCAACCGTTTCAGCGGGCTTGTTTCGGTTAAAAGCGCTTGCTTGTCAGAGACCTTCACATTGATCGCAGCGGCAATTGTATCCGCCAGCTCGCCTGCGTCATCAACTTCGCTCAAATCGGTCGCTGCATCTTCGCCCAATTTCTTATTGAGCTTGGCATATTCACCGAAACGCTCAGTGACTTGGCGCATTAATGCGGTGACTTCATTGCCCGATACCGTTTCGGGTTCTTTCACAGAAACTTCGGCAAGAATGTAGTCGCCTTCTTCACGCATATTTTTGCAGGTCGCGCGCGAAGTGCCTTCGACCAAAACGCGGACGGTGCCATCAGGCAATTTCAGCAATTGCACGACTTGAGCAACAACGCCGACATCAAACAAATCATCCGCCACCGGATCATCACAAGACGGGTCCAATTGCGCCAGAAGGAATATGTCCTTGCTCGCCTCCATTGCCGCTTCCAACGCCGCAACCGATTTGTCGCGCCCGACAAACAGGGGCACAACCATACCGGGGTAAACGACGATATCGCGCAAGGGCAAAAGGGGGAAAGTCTGAGTCATAATGGGTCCATTGGGATCATGTGGCGCGCCAGATTTGCGCGCCGTTCTCTAAGGATATGGGAAGCCTTTGCCTCGCCGCAATAGGGTATGCGCCTATTCCATTCCGGGGAGTTTGAAACCCGGTGGCAAGCCCATTCCGCCCTGCATATCCTTCATCTGTTCAGCAGATACGCGGTCAGCCTTGTCGCGCGCATCGTTAAATGCGGCCGTCACTAGGTCCTCCAAGACTTGCTTCTCATCAGGCTTGATCAGGCTGTCGTCGATCGCGACGCCCAAAATGCGCCCTTTTGCGCTGGCCCGCACGGTAACTAGACCGCCGCCCGAACGACCTTCAACTTCGATATCATCAAGCTTGGCCTGCATATCATTCATTTGGGTTTGAATGGTCTCTGCCGCTTTTTGTGCAGCTTGGATCATTTCTTCCATCGACTTCATCTTATTGGCTCCATTTGCGCCCATTTCCGGCTGAACCGGAGGCGACATTATCATTGGGGGTTAGAATTTCTGCATCTGGAAAAGCGGTCTTGGCCGCCTTCATCAAAGGATGCTCATTGAGTTTAGCCGCCGCCTCAGCGCGCGCTTGCTCCGCTTGTTCGCGCAAAGAAGGCGTGCCTTGGCCCTCGCCGCGTTCAACCAACCAGCGTTTGCCAGTGTGCTTGAACAAAGCATCGCGCACTTCGGGTGCAGGATCGCTCGCTATGCCCTCTGCTAAAGTGTAAACGAGCTTTTCAGGCGCTAGCTCAATCACGCGGAACCAATCACGCATCATTTGCGCAACGCGAAGCTGTCCGGCATCATCAATGTCTTGAACAATCTTGGCCCAGTCCAAAGCGCGCGCCGTTGGTGCAGCAGCGCTCGCGCCGCCTCCAGTTTCCGCCGAATTGGCCGCTGCAGGCGCAGGCCCGCGCTCCGCCAAATCCTCCAGCTTTTTCATTAACTTGCCTGGGTCAGGCATGTCGGCTGCATGCATGACTCGCAGAAGCGCCATTTGTGCCGAAACCAGAGGATCAGGCGCAGCACGCACTTCTTCATGCCCCTTCAGCAACAATTGCCAAAGCCGGTGCAATTGGCCAGCCGTCAGCTGCGAGGCAAAGCTTTTGAGAGCTGCGCGCTCATCCTCTGTCGGTGCATCGGGCTCTCCGCCAGAAACCTGCGCAACTGTGATTGCATGGGTCAAATCCATCAGGCTGTGGATCAGCGCCAGTGGTTCAACACCCAGCGCATATTGATCGTCTACCGCCGCAAGCAGAGCCTTCGCATCACCTGCCAGCAATTTGGTCAAAAGCTCGCGGCGCGCGCTCTTGTCTGCAAGACCCAGCATATCGCGCACGCGCTTGCCTGAAACCAAGCCCGCTTCATCAAGGTCGGCATGAGCGATTGCTTGGTCGAGGATCGAGAGGCCGTCGCGCACCGAACCTTCTGCGGCGTTTGCAATAATATGCAGCGCCTCATCCTCGGCGGTAACGCCTTCCTTGGCGCAAATTTCGGCGAAGTGGCTTTGCAAGAGTTCAGCCGGAATGCGCCTTAAATCAAATCTTTGTGTCCGGCTGAGCACGGTCACCGGCAGTTTTTCAACTTCAGTGGTAGCAAACAGGAATTTCACATGGGCTGGCGGCTCTTCCAGCGTTTTCAGCAGCGCATTGAAAGCATTGCGGGTGAGCATGTGGACTTCATCAATAATGTAGATTTTATAGCGCGCAGATACGGCTGCATAGCGCACCGCCTCGATAATCTCGCGCACATCGTCGACGCCTGTGTGCGAGGCGGCATCCATTTCGATTACGTCGATATGCCGGCCCTCAGCAATCGCCGTGCAAGGCTCGCACACTCCGCAAGGGTCAATTGTTGGCCCGCCCTCGCCATCTGCGCCTATGCAGTTCAAAGATTTAGCGATCAGACGCGCGGTCGATGTCTTGCCGACCCCGCGCACACCCGTCATCAAAAACGCATGAGCCAGCCGGTCGCGCTCAATCGCATTGCCGAGCGTGCGAACCATTGGTTCTTGCCCGATCAGCTCAGAGAAGGTCTGCGGGCGATATTTGCGCGCCAAAACGCGGTAGGGTTGATTGCTATCAACAGGTGCGGCCTTGGCAGGGGCAGCAGGCGCGGCTTGCTCTATTTTTGGCTCTGCCGATGCAGCTTTGTCCGCAGATTGCGGAGGTGCTTCAGATGGAGGCTCTGCGGGCGCATCGCCAAACATGGAGTTTTGCCCCGCTGCCTCTAGCTCAGCCGCACTAGGCTGCTGCTGTTCTTCAGCAGCGTCTCCGCCATCATTCCAAGGAGGTGCGCCAGCTGGATCACCAGCATTGTCGCCGTTCATTTCAGAGGAATCACTCATAGTGCCCTAAATAGGCGTTTGGGCGAGCAATGTCATGGGTGGAGCATGAGAAACCGAGGCTTATCGCCGCAATTTAAAAGGAGCCGAGCGACCCGCCGCAATCCACCTGGGCTGCTTCCTTCCGGATCTGACCCGGTGAGCGAACGCAAACGTCCACCCGACTCCCGCCGCGCATATGGCGAAGGTTGGTCTGATTGGCAAGACAGATGATATTCAAGTAGCGTAAAGGTCGCTGCGACATTATGCTCGAGCTTATCACGAAAAGGACCCCCTATGCGCCAACGCTCACTTATCTCCGCTCTTTGCGTCTCCGTTTTGACACTGGCACCCCTGCACAGCGTATCAGCCGATGATCATATGAGCTTGGAATTGGGCGATGATACGGGTGAATTTGCGAAGGATGGCGAATGCGACGACATTCGCTTTACCGGCAAGGGCATGTCAGAAGTTCTGCTAACCGACAGCATCGGCAAGGATGCCAGTGATTGCGGTGAGGCTCTCAAAGCTGAGACAGTTAGCGTCGATCCGATGCACGCGGTGCCCTCAGACGCCAGTCCCATCAATTTTGGCGATGACACTTCGCAATTTGCACGGGATGGACAATGCGATGATATCCGCTTTGCAGGCAGCAATGCAGCCGAAATGGTCTTTATCGCAGAGGATGTTGGCCGTGATGCCAGCGATTGTGAAGCCGCTTTTGAGGCTGGCAGTGTCAAATGGCAGGGCAGCACAGCAACGCCGGAACTGGGCGTCACCGCGACTGACATTATCGAACAAATTAGCCCCGCTCAAATAACGACATGAGCGGATTTTTAAAGCCCGCTATTTAGCGAAAATTATCCGCATACGCCTGTAATTTTAGCGCTTTTTGCGGCGTCGCATGAACACGTGCAGCGATCCCATATTTATCCGCATAGGCTTTTGCAGCCTTCTTTGATGGAAAGCTCAAGGACACTTGCGCCTGTGTATCGGCACTTCCGGTCCAACCCATCAATGGGTCAGGCTTGCGCGCTTCGGATTGCTCAAATTCAAGCACCCAAGCATCAGTGTTGGCCTTGCCCGATTGCATCGCATTTTTGGGACGTTGGAAAATTCTTGCTGACATTCTTGCCTTACCGTTCTTTGTTGCGATGGCTCTTAATTCACTTGGGCCGTTTTTCAAAGGCGTTCTTGGTCTTAAAACTCGCCATTTCGGACCAAGGCTCATCCGGCCAGCGGTGTTTGGGGTAGCGGCCTTTCATATCTTTGCGCACATCATTCCAGCTACCGCGCCAAAAACCGGGCAAATCGCGAGTCGATTGAATCGGGCGGCCAGCGGGACTTGTCAGTTTGAGCAGCAGAGGAATGCTGCCAATCATCGGATGTGTGTCGAGCCCAAATAGCGCTTGAACGCGCACTTCTACGCTGGGCGCATCATCACCAACATAGCGGATTTTCTCGCGGCTTCCGGCGGGTGTTTTGAACTCTCGCGGGGCCTCTTTTTGAAGCCGTTGGCCTGTCTCCCAATCCACTTGGCCTAAGATAGCCTCATTTAGCCTCGCTTGGCCTTTTCCTACCAAAACGCTCAAACTGCGCTGATTTTCGAGCAAAGGGGCAAGCCAGGTGGGCGCGGTCTTGGATAGTTCATCAAGCGACAGCGCCTCTATGCCAGCGAAATGCGCACGAGCGACCAGCTCAGCGGGCACAATTTCCCCCAGCCGCTCCACAACTTTATCCACAAGCATATCCACAATCGCTTGCGG
>CALFEA010000251.1 GCA_937950385.1 uncultured Altererythrobacter sp.
TTCGGCACCCAAATCACCCCGCCGGATATGGCCGCTGTCCCGCCAACTTTGTCAAATCTTTCGACCAGAGTGACAGAAGCGCCCGCTTCATGCGCGGCGAGTGCTGCTGCCATGCCGCTGGCTCCGCAGCCCAGAATGATAATATCACTTTGTTCCATGCATGCAGTCTCGCTGGCAAAGCGGCCTGCGCCAACTCTCCATTTTCGTGAGGTGCGTTTTTGTGCGGCATCGCTACACCAATGGTTAAACCTCTTGGGAGAGACTGATGAAACTGGACGGACAAATAGCAGCGATTACCGGCGGCACAGCAGGATTGGGGCGCGGCATTGCGGAAAGCTTTCTGGCAGAAGGCGCAAAAGTCGCTCTATTTGCGCGCAATCCGGATAAGGGCGCAAAGGTTCTGGAAGAGCTAGGCGCCAATGGTTTTGAGGCTGACCGCGCGATCTTTGTCGCAGGCGATGTTATGAACCAGGCCGATGTCGAAGGGTTTGTCGATCAAACCGTCGCCAATTTCGGCACGATTGATATTCTGGTCAACAATGCCGGCGGCGCAGGCGATTTGCAGCCCATGGTCGACTTGTCTGACGAAGCTTTTGACGAAGCGATGAAATGGAATGTCTATTCCACCTTTTGGGCCGCGCGCCGCGCTCTCAAAACCATGATCCCTGCCAAATCAGGACGAATAATCAATATGTCATCGATGGAAGGCAAGCACGGCAAGCCGGTCTTCACCGCATATACAGCTGCCAAACATGCGGTGCTGGGAATGACCAAGAGCCTAGCGCGCGAAGTCGGCGAATTGGGCATTACCGCCAACAGCATTTGCCCCGGACTGGTTGTGACAGACATCATCAAAAACAACGGCCCTGCCACTGCTGAGGCGATGGGCATGGAGTTTGATGAGATGATCAATATGTTCGCCAGCGAGGCCGCAATCAAACGCCCCAATACTGTTGAGGAAATTGCCGCTGTGGCCTTGCTGCTCGCCAGTAAGGAAGGCGGCGGGATCACGGGTGCGTCGATCAGCGTAGATGGAGGCACAGCGCAATATTAGATTGCTCGTATGGCGCAGCGCGAACCTAGTGAAAACCCCTAGTGGCGCGATTAGGATAAAACCACAAAAGCTGTTCATGACATGGCTTCCGCTCAGATTTGGGCCGCTCACAGTTGAGAAAGCGCAAACAGCCATTTGTCATGCACAGTATAAAACTCGTCCCAGAAGCGCGGCGGATCGACATAATTCTCGATCGGTTCGATGATCATGACAATACACTCTTCATACAGGATGTTCAGCAAGCGGCGCTGAACGTTTCAAGTGGGAGGCCCTTCGATATGCTATGTGATTTTTCGCAGAGCATGGTCATGCCGCAGGATATCGCAGACAATAGCAAAGAGCTCGCCGAATGGCTGCTCGCCAATGGTTTGCGTAAGTCTGCAAATATCATGCAATCAACCACCCAGCGTATGCAAATCGCACGGGTGACACAGCGCGACGAGAAATTCGCCTATTTTTCGACCTGCAAGGAGGCCTTGGCTTGGCTCCAAGAGGGGCAGGTCTAATGTATACGATCACTCGAGATACGTCGAAAAGCCGCGTGATCGTCGCACATGACGGCCCACGTGATTATCCAATCGAAATATTTTGGCAAGAGTTTAAGGAGGCCGTCCATTTCGCTAAATGCGCAAGGCCCTTTTTCGACGTATTGGTCGATCATTCACGCACGACGATCTTGCCCCAAGACCGCACTAAGAATGGCGAAGCGATGGCAGCATGGTGCCTTGAAAATGGATTACGCAAATCGGCCAATGTTGCTCCATCTGCAATCATGCGGATGCTGCTTCAGCGGATTACGGATCGCAATCCGCAATTCGCATTTTTTGAAACGCGCAAAGGCGGCGAAAGATGGCTCGACGCGCACGGCCTGTCGCAGGTGCCCTAGCCTTCGGCTGCCTTTGCCATGGCCGCGCCGATGGCTGCTTCAATATCGGTGGCTTGTGGGTTGCCGCGAAGTTTTAGCCCGCCATTGGGCTGAATATTCTCGCCCGTTACAAATGCCTCATCTGTCGATAGCCACAAACAAGCATTGGCCACATCGTCTGATGTGTTGAGGCGGCCAAGCGGATAACGCGGCAGGAATGCATCAACGAGGCCTGGCACTTGGAAACTGTCAGAAGTCATTGGGCTATGCGTAAAAGCAGGAGACACAGTGTTCGCCTTAATCCCATATTGCCCAAAATCATTGGCGACGCAGCGGATCATCGCCTCACCGGCGCTCTTGGTGCCAATATAAGCCGCGTGATTGTTGATCGGATGTTGGGTTGTTGCCGAGGACAGATTGATGATCGATCCGCCTTGCGGGTCTTGGTCCTTCATAGTGCCCACAAATGCTTGCAAGAAATGATGCACGCCGGTGAATTGCAGCGCGGTGATTTGCGCCAGATCGTCTTGCGTGGTCTCAAGCAAATTCGACAATAGGCCCCAACCGGCGGCATTGATGGCCGCATCTACGCGGCCCATATGCTGCGTTCCAACAGCGGCCAGCGCGTGTACTTGAGCATGATCGGTGATGTCGCATAGTGCATAATGCCCGCCAATCTCTTGTGCCAATTTTGACAAGACATCCTCGTTACGACCCGCGACCATGACCTTTGCGCCTTCGCTTGCGAATAAGCGTGCGATGGTTTGACCCATATTGCCTTCGCTTGCTGCGCCCAAAATTACCGCTGTTTTGCCTGCCAAACGTCCCATTATATCTCTCCCAATTCGCGTTACATTGACTACGATAGGCGCAAGCCAGCATCAGCGCCCTTCCCAAAAGTAACCATTGCTGAGCGCGCCCTTCTCCAGCGATAGGAGCACAAAGAGGAGAAACATGATGTT
The DNA here is from genome assembly GCA_937950385.1 of uncultured Altererythrobacter sp. Taxonomy (GTDB): domain Bacteria; phylum Pseudomonadota; class Alphaproteobacteria; order Sphingomonadales; family Sphingomonadaceae; genus Erythrobacter. The sequence continues at coordinate 2,882 of CALFEA010000251.1, forward strand.
TACAGGCTCAGTAGAAGACCGCCTCGCCATCCGCGAGCTCAACGATACATATGGCGACGGCGTCGTGCTTATGGACAAGGATATTTGGGGCAGCGTTTGGGCCGATGATGCCACATGGGATTTGATGGGCATCGAATTGGCCGGGCGCGAAGCCATCGTAGAAATGTGGCTGGGCGCGATGAGCAATTATGAGAAAGTCAGCTTTAGCTGCGTGCCTTCCTCGATTGAAATTGACGGCGACACAGCAACCGCGCGCTGCCAAACGCAAGAAGTGCTGAAAGCCAAAGATGGCTCAACCCGAATGATTGGCGGGCTGTATACCGACAGGCTAGCCAAACGAGATGGCGCTTGGGTTTACACGCACCGCGCATTTGAAATCATCGCAGAATTCCGCCCAGAGGAAGGATAATTCCATGGCCAAAATCGTAATTTCCGCACAGATCGATCTACCTGCTGAAAACCGTGCTGAGGCTCTGGCTACGGCCAAGCCGCATATTGATGCAGCGCTCGCTCAAGATGGCTGCATCATGTATGATTGGAGCGCCGACAGCAGCAATCCAACCCGAATCAATGTGTTTGAGGAATGGGAAAGTGAAGAAGCCCTGGCGCATCATTTTGCCAATGATGCCTATGCAGGCATGCGCGATCATATCGGCACATTTGGCCTAACGGGTGCGGTCAGCCGCAAATACCGCGTCGATGCAGAAGGCCCCGTTTACAATGCTGAGGGCGTGGCGACAGAAGCCTTCGACTAAGGCTGGAATTTGCACATTCTCGGCGCGATTCTAGCAGGCGGCAAAGCGCGCCGTTTCGGCAGTGACAAGGCGCACGCCATGGTGGATGGTGCACGCCTGATTGACCGTGTCGCGAGAGCTTTGGAACCGCAATGCGCCAGTGTCATCGTGTGCGGACGGGAAGAAGCTGCCTTTACCTGTATCGCCGATAGACCAGCGGCGGACATGGGGCCGCTGGGCGGGCTGAACGCGGCGCTCGCCTACGCTGCTGAACATGGTTTCGACGCTGTTCTTAGCGCGCCATGCGACGTTCCAGAACTGCCTCAAGACTTATGCCTCCAATTGGCAGATGACATAGGCCAAACGGCAGATCACGCCTCATTTGTACAGGATCAACCGGTGGTGGGCCTATGGCCAACAAGCCTATCAGCGACGCTCGATCAATATGTCTCAGATGGCGGGCGGGCACTCTATGGCTTTGCGGATGTGGCGGGGGCGCGCGGCATTCAATTGCGCAGCCCCCTCGCCAATATCAATCGTCCAGAAGATTTACCCTAAAGCTTCAGCATCTGCTTGCCGCGGTTTTTGCCAACGAACAATCGCTTCAAAGTCTCGGGCGCGTTTTCAAAGCCCTCTTGGATGTCTTCCTGATATTTCAGGCTGCCATCCTTGATGAAGCCTTCCATCCGCTTGCGCAGGCCCGGAAATTCGGCCGCCCAATCGATCACAATAAAGCCCTGCATCGTGGCGCGGCGGAAGATCAGATTGAAGTAATTGCCCGGGCCAACTGGCGTTCCGCCGGATTCGTACCGGCTAATCCCGCCGCAAATCACGACACGCGCAGCCGTTGCGATATTGGCCAGCATATCATCAAGAATTTGGCCGCCGACATTGTCAAAAATCACATCAACACCGCCAGGGCAATGTTCTTTAATCTGCGCCTTCACATTGCCCGCTTTATAGTCGATCGCCGCATCATAGCCGGCCTCTTCGACCAGCCATTTGCATTTTTCTGGCCCGCCGGCGATGCCGACTGCGCGGCAGCCCGCAATCTTTGCCAGCTGGCCCACAATAGAGCCCGTTGCACCTGCAGCGCCTGATACAAGCACGGTTTCACCGGCCACCGGCTTGCCGACTTTGAAGAGGCCGCAATAGGCCGTCATCCCTGTGGTGCCCAGTACCGACAATACAGCTGTCGGTGAGATATCCGTTTTAATCGGTGTCAAATCTGCACCATCGCTAATTAGATATTCAGTCCAGCCGGTGCTTCCAAATACCAAATCGCCCGCTGCAAATTTAGGGTTGTGGCTGGCGACCACTTCGCAAATACCGCTGCCGCGCATCACATCACCAATGTTCATCGGCGCGACGTAATCAGCAATGTTCTCCATCCAACCCTTTTGCGCCGGGTCAAAACCGAGGTAGAGCGTTTTGAGAAGCACTTCGCCCTCGCCCGGCTCACCCAATTGCGTCTCGACCAGTTTAAAATCGCCATCCTCAATACCGCGTCCGCGTGGGTGGCCGTTTAGCAGCCATTGTTTGGTGGTCGTGGTCATTGCATCTGCTCCTAGAGTTATCTTTGGATCATCTAATGCGTCCCAGCCCCTTTGCGCACCACGGCCAAAAGTGTCAGTCGCGCGGAATTCTGTGTCTGGTAGCTTATGAACAACTGGAAAAGAGGAGCTGCGAGCTATGGGCGTTCAAACACACAAAAGTTTCTGCCGTTTTTGCCACGCAAATTGCGCAATGCTGGTGGATGTTGAGGATGGCAAAGTCCTATCAGTGCGCGGCGATCCTGATGATCCAGAATATGGCGGTTACACCTGTAAAAAGGGGCGCGAATTGCCTGATTCGCACAATAGCGAAGATCGCTTGCATCACAGCCTGGTGCGCGATGCGGATGGCAATTTCCAAGAAACTGCGATGCCTGACGCGCTTTCCCATGTCAGCGGCGAATTTAAACGCATCATCGACAAATATGGCCCAGACAGCATTGCGCTGTTTATGGGCTCGGGCGGCTATCAAAATTCCGCTGCTATGATGGCAACGATGAGCCTGGCGCAGGCCATTGGCACCAAACACTTCTTTACCTCTGTCACCCTCGATCAGCCTGCAAAGGTCTTCACGACAGAACGTTATGGCAAATGGTCTGGCGGCGTGAACACATTTTCTGAAGCCGATGTTGCTCTGTTCATTGGCAACAATCCCATTGTCTCGCATTACGCACCGGTTGGCGGGGTTCCGCCCTTTTCACCGTCGAAGCGCATTCGTGACCGCAAGAAAGACGGTCTGAAATTAATCGTCGCTGATCCGCGTCTGGCTGAGGTTGGCCAATTGGCGGATATTTATTTGCCGGTAAAACCGGGCGAAGATCCAGCACTGCTCGCCGGTATGCTCAATGTGATCATCAATGAAGAATTGTATGACCGCAATTTCGTCTCCGCCCATGTCGACGGGTTTGAAGAATTGGCCGAAGCTGTCCAAGCCTTTCCGCCTGACGTCGCGGCGGAGCGCGCAGGGGTTGATAAGGACCAATTGGTGGCCGCAGCGCGCATGTTCGGCGGCGGCTCCAAAGGCTGCGCTGTTACCGGAACCGGCCCAGAAATGGCAGGCAATGGCACGCTAACCGAATATTTGGTTACTTGCCTCAACACCATTTGCGCCCGCTTCCGCCAAGAAGGTCAGAAATGCGGCGTGCCGGGTGTCTTCACTGTGCAGCAGGGCGAGAAGCGCGCTCAAGTTGCCCCGCCTGCGCCTATGTTCGGCGCAGAAGGCATGGCCAAATCACGCTTCCGCGATCTCGGACAACTGCTTTTTGAAATGCCCTGCAATGTCATGGCGGACGAAATTCTGACGCCGGGCGAAGGGCAAATCCGCGCGCTGATCTCGGTTGGCGGGAATCCAGTTGTCGGCTTCCCCAATCAGTTGAAAATGGCGCGCGCTCTGGATGATTTGGAGCTGTTTGTGCAGATCGATCCATGGATGAGCGCCAGTGCTAAGCGCGCTGATGTTGTGCTGGCGCCGTCGCAATGCCTTGAGCGTGAGGACATCACCAATCTTTCCGAATGGTGGCATGAAAACGCTTATGCGCGCTACACAGAGGCACTGGCAGAAGCGCCGGGCGATACGATTGATGAGTATGAAATGCTCTGGACAATTGGCAGCCAGCTTGGCGTGCAAATGAAACTGCCCGGCGGCGATGTGCCAATGGACAAATGCCCATCCAAGCAGGATTTCCTTGATCTGATGGTTGCAGGCTGCCTTGTCGCGCCAAGCCAAGTGCGCGCCGATGCGCAAAAGGCTGGCGGCGCAGCGGTTGTCTATGAGGACAAGCATCCGGTCATCGAGCCATTTGATGAGGAGCAGCAGCACCGTTTCCAATTGGCTGCGGGTGATATGCCGACCGAGCTCACAAAATATAGCGCTGACCAAGCACGTGCAGCGGGTTTTGACTTCCGGATGATTTCGCGCCGTTCAAAAGGCCGGTTCAACTCGATTGGCCAGCCGCTCAAAAATCTTGGCAAAAAAGTCACCACCAATCCGGCCTATATCCATCCCGATGATATGGCAGAGCAAGGCATTCAAGACGGTGACATCATTGAGATTACCTCGGCGCATGCGAGCATTCACGGGGTTGTAAAACCCAGTGACCGTGTGCGGCGCGGGCTGATTTCGATGGCCCATGCGTTCGGTGATGCGGACGCTGGTAAGCACAATGTCCATGAAATTGGCGGGTCAACCAACCGGCTTACGAGTGATGAGGTTGATTACGATCACATCACTGGCCAAGCCTTGCAAAGCGCCATTCCTGTAAAAATCGCCGCCGTATAAGGCGCGCAATCTTTCGCCAGTATCCCCCCTTGATTGAGGACTCAAATCTCTATGCCTGACAACCGCCGTTTCCTGCTTCAGCGCCGCCCAGATGGTACGCCAGTTCCAGAAGATTTTGAATTGGTGACAGAGCCGACACCGGAATTGGCCGAAGGGCAGTTTCTGATCCGCAATCACTATGCCTCGCTTGATCCGGCGATGCGCGGGTGGATGGATGCTGGCGGAAATTACATGCCGCCTGTGCCCTTAGGCGATGCGATGCGCGCCAGCACTATTGGCGTGGTTGAAGAAAGCCGCGCAGAGGGCTTTGAAAAGGGCCAATGGGTGATGGGCCTCAACGCGCTGGAGGATTATTCGGTCAGCATGATCGGCGGCTTTACCCAGCCGATTGATCCCACACTTGTGCCTGAAATTACCAATTACCTCTCCATCTTTGGCGCGGTTGGCATGACAGCCTATTTTGGTTTTCTGGAAGTATGCGAGCCCAAGGAAGGCGAAACCGTACTGGTCACTGGCGCAGCGGGCGCGGTCGGCAGCCTAGTGGGGCAGCTTGCGAAAATCCACGGATGCCGCGCGGTTGGTATTGCAGGCGGGCCAGAGAAATGCGCGCGCCTGACCGAGAAATATGGGTTCGATGCCGCGATTGATTACAAAGGTAAGGATGAGGCTGCGCTGACAGCCGCCATTGCCGAGGCATGCCCCAAAGGCGTGGACGTCATCTTTGAGAATGTCGGCGGAGAAATCCTTGATGCGGGGCTCATGAACCTCAACCTTTATGCCCGCGTCGGGCTGTGCGGTTTGATCAGCGAATATAATACGGAGCCGCGCGGCGCGCGCAATTTGTGGCGCCTGATCGTCAACCGCGCCTCCATTCGCGGGCTGCTCGTCTCCGATTATGTCGAGCGTTTCGGCGAAGGCGGAGCGAAAATGGGCGAATGGGCAGCCACCCATGGCCTGACCATTGATGAGCATGTCGATGAAGGGCTTGAGAATGCTTATGACAGCTTCATGCGCCTGTTCGCTGGTTCCAATGACGGCAAGATGATCCTGAAGATCGCATGACGCGCTCGCTCCTCGTCCTATCTTGGGGGCATCCCTATGAGGAGGAGCCATTTGCCGAGCTCATTGGCAATTTGGGCGATTGGGAAGTGACCCATTTGCTGCATCCCGAAGCAGAAGAAGCCGTGGCAAACGGCGCAGCGCGTGATGCGGATGCACTGCTGTTTTACGATATGGGCGGATATGAGTTTGCCAATGATTGGGTCACTTCGCGCCCGCCATCGGAAGGTTTCCGGCGCGCCATTGTCGAGCGTTTCGAAAGCGGACGAGGCGCAGTGGCCATGCATCACGCATTGGCTGGCTGGGCGGATTGGCCCGAATGGCATGAAATGCTGGGTGGGCGGTTTCTCTACACACCGGGCGAAGTGCGCGGGAAGAAAGTGCTCGATTCCGGCTATCGGCACGATGTGAATTACAATGCGCAAGTGGTGGCCGATCATCCAATTACAGCGGGATTGCCTGCATCATTTCCAGTTTGCGATGAGCTTTATCTCGCTGAAATTTTCGAGGCTGATGTCGAGCCGCTCGTGCGCAGCGACTACACTTTCACCCGCGACAATTTTTATTCTGCCGCATTGGGCATTTCCGGCACGCTTTATTCCAACGAAGGCTGGGATCACCCTGAAGGCAGCAATCTGGTCGCGTGGCATAAGAAGGTCGGGAACGCGCCGCTAGTTTACTTTCAATTTGGCGATGCGCCGCAGACCTATAGAAATCCGCATGTGCGCCAAATGCTCAGCCAAGCCCTCAATTTTACCGCAGGAGAAAACCCATGACGCCGCTTGAAACTATCGAAGCTTTTATCGCCGCATGGGATGAGTTTGATCTGGAGAAGATCTATTCCTTTATGGCGGAGGATGTTGAGTGGACCGATATTCCGCTGTCGACCGTCAATGGCATCGATCAAGTGCGCGCAAAGATGGACGGTTTTCCCGGCGTTGAGGCTTGCGGCTTCGATATGCATCACATCGCTGCCAATGGAAATGTGGTGCTGACAGAACGCACTGATTGGTTCCAGATGAAGGGCAGAAAACGTGTTATCAAAGTCATGGGCACATTTGAGCTCAATGATGACGGCAAAATCGTAAAATGGCGAGATTACTTCGATAGCGCCGAATTTGTCCGTGAATTTGGTGACTTGGCGGAAGGATAATCCAGCCTAACGCCCACTCGCCAATTCGATAGGGTCAAAACCTCGCGTTCCTAACACTTTCACGCATCGCAAATACGCTCTGCCTGTGGCTATTCTCCAAGCTGAATTAACAATTTCAGCGACCATGATCGGCGGAGCCACACAATGAACAAACCTCAGACCAATATGTTTGCGCAAGAAACGCTGGTCGATCCTTTCGATCACTACCGCGCGATCTTTGACGCTGGGATTGATATTGAGCATATCCCTGAAATGGGTGCCTATGTTGTTTACAGCTATGATCTGTGCAGCGAGGCGACTGGAAAGCCGGAGATTTTCTCCAACGACTTTACCGCCTTAATGGGCGCCGATGATGAGGAAATTCAAGAGATCCTCAAAGATGGTTGGGACAATCCGCCTACACTGCTTACCGCCGATCACCCCGTCCACACTCGCAATCGCAAGCTGGTAAACCTCGCCTTTTCCGCGCCCCGCGTGAACGCAATTGAAGCAGATATGCGCGCCAAATCGATCGAGCTCATCTCCGCCATGGCTAGCAAGGGTGAGTGCGAATTTGTCGATGAATTTGCGATACCTTTGCCAGTGACCATGATCGCGCAGCAAATCGGGCTTGATAATGACATCGCCCAAGTAAAGGCATGGTCAGATGCCGCCGTTGACCGGTTCAGCCAATTGGTCGACCGCGAACGGCAACTGGAATGTGCGCGCGCCTTTGTCGAATATCAAAAATACATGAAGTCCAAGATCGATGAGCGGCGCGCCAATGGCGGCGATGACTTGCTCAATGATCTGGTCGAAGCGCGCGTGGAAGGCGAGACACCGCTTACCGATGAAGAGATCATGTCGATCATGCAGCAATTCATGGTCGCCGGGAACGAGACAACCACTAGCACGATTGCAGGCGCGATGCTGCAATTGATCCGTAACCCCGATCAAATGGCCAAGGCCAAAGCGGCGGCAGGTGGCCGCGATCCCAAGTTGATCGGCAATATGGTGGAAGAAACGCTGCGCTATGAAACACCCACTGCAGGCATGTGGCGGATCGTGAAAGAAGACACGCGGCTTGGCGAACAAGACTTGCCCGCCGGCTCAGTTGTCCAATTGCGGTATGCAGCGGCCAACCGCGATCCGCGCAAGTTTGAAAACCCTGATGAATTCCAAGTTGATCGCAAAAATGCGCGCGCGCATCTCGCCTTTGGCAAAGGGCCGCATATGTGCGTTGGCAATATGCTCAGCCGCAAAGAAATGCTGGTCGCCTTTGATGAGCTGCTGGAGCGGCTTGATGATTTTGCGCTGGCCGATGAAAGCGGGATTGAGATCCTGCCCAATGTTCTGCTGCGCGGCGTCACCAAGCTGCCGCTTACTTTCAAGCAGAAAGCCTAAAGGGGGCTGCATGAATTTCGACCTGTCCGAGGAACAAGAACTGTTCACCAGCACGGTTGAGCGTTTTACCGCGCCAATTGACGTCGATGCGCGCCACACCCTGCGCCGCCATGAGAAGGGTTACGATCCGGCACGCTGGTCTGAATTGGCAGAGCTGGGGCTGATCGCCTTGGCCGCGCCAGAAGATGCGGGCGGCATGGGCGGCTCGCCTTTGGATTTGGCACTTGTTGGCGAAGCTTTGGGCAAAGGCAATGCGCCTGATCCTTGGCTCGAAAACGGCATTTTGCCTGCACGGCTGTTGGCGGCAGCAGGCGCGAATGATGTGTTGGAGAACGTATTGTCTGGCGAAGGCGTGATTGCGGTTGCTTGGGCGGAACGCAATCAGCGCTACAATTGGACGCCTGCGGCCACGAAACTGTCTAGCGGCGCAATCAATGGCGAGAAGACTTTCGTTCTAGGCGCGGCATTGGCCGATCATTTCATCGTAACTGCACTTGACGGCGATGCGGCTGCGTTTTTCCTCATACCAGCGGACCGTGACGGCGTGGAAATGCGCCAATATCGCCTTGCCGATGGATCAATCTCTGGCGAGGTCCGCTTTTTGAATGTCGCTGTTACCGACGCTGACCGTTTGGATATTTCCGCTGAAGCTTTGGCGCACATCACCGCTGATATGCGCCTGCTTATTGCAGCCGAATTGCTTGGCCTTGGTCAGCGTTTGCTAGATGATACGGTGGCCTATGTAAAAGAGCGCGAGCAATTTGGCGTACCCATCGGCAGCTTTCAGGCGCTGCAGCACCGCTTGGTTGAATGCTACGCGATGATCGAGCAATCGCGCTCCATGGTGTATCGCACGGCCCTCGCCGCCAGCGATGATCCCGAAAATGCACAAACCGCTGCGGCGGGTGCGAAAGCATTCGTCACCGTTCAAGTCGATCATGTCGCCCGAGAAGCAGTGCAAATGCACGGCGGAATGGGCATCACCGATGAACTTGCCATTGGTCATGCGATGAAGCGCGTTTTGGTGCTCGCCAGCCTGTTTGGCGATGTCGACACCAATTTGGCCGATTACGCAAAAGCCGCTTGAAGGAGGTCAAAATGCCAGCATTAGCCCCAATTGATCCGGACCTGTGGAGCGATGATGCGCAGCCGCATTTGATGGGCGGCCGCAAGCCTTCGGGCGAGATCGTATTCCCAATGCCGCAAGGCGATGCTGCGCGCGATGTGGAGCCCTATAAGCTCTCGCGCACCGGCACATTATGGTCATGGACCAGCCAAGGGTTCCTGCCGAAAGAACCCTATGAAGGGCTCGGCAATGGCGAGGGCGAAGGTCCGCCAGACTTTGAGCCGTTTCTGCTTGGCTATATCGAATTGCCCGGCGAAGTGATCGTGGAAAGCGTGATCGTGGATGCGAAGCTTGAAGACCTCTCGCTGGGCATGGACATGGAATTTTGCATCGTGCCTTTCAATCAGCACCACACCACATTCGCCTACCGGCCAACTCCAACAAAAGGCGCATAAGCCATGAGCGAAGACGTTTATATTATCGGCGCAGGCATCCACCCCTTTGGGCGCACAGACGGACGATCAGGCCGCGAGCAAGGCGTCTATGCCGTGCGCGAAGCGCTTGCCGATGCGGGTCTCGATTGGCCCGATATTGAATGCGCTTATGGCGGCTCTGCGGCCGCTGGCAATGCCGATATTATGGTCAATGAGCTGGGCCTAACCAGCCTGCCCTTCACCAATGTCGCCAATGGCTGCGCGACCGGCGGCAGCGCGCTGGCCTCTGCGCAAATGGCAATTTCCAGCGGCATGTATGACCTTGCGCTCGCGACCGGCTTTGACAAGCATCCGCGCGGTTCGTTCAATGCCTCGCCTGCTGATTACGGCTTGCCGGAATGGTACGGACAAACCGGCATGATGCTGACGACGCAGTTCTTCGCGCTCAAAATCCAGCGTTATATGCAGCTGCATGGGATCAGCCGCGAAACTTTGGGCCGGGTCGCGGTAAAGGCCTTTAAGAATGGCACAAAAACACCCCATGCTTGGCGGCGTAGCGAGATTGATCTCGATACGATCATGAATGCGCCGATGATCAATGATCCGCTGACGAAATATATGTTCTGCTCGCCTGCAGAAGGCGGCGTTGCCCTGATCCTGGCATCTGAGAAAAAGATGAAAGAGCTGGGCGCGCACGGCGTGAAAGTCGCGCAGATCTCCGTCAAAACGCGCCCACCTGACAGTTTTGAAGTGTTCCAAGCCGGTGTCAGCATCAAGGATGGCGGCAAACCCACCGTCCTCGCCAGTAAGGCCGCATTTGAAGGCGCAGGCATAGGCCCAGAAGATATCGAGGTCGCTCAGCTTCAGGACACAGAAAGCGGCGCAGAGATTATGCATATGGCCGAAAACGGATTTTGTGCTGATGGCGATCAGGAAAAATGGCTGCTTGAAGGCACGAGTGATCTGACCGGAAAACTGCCTGTCAACACCGATGGCGGATGCTTGGCTTGCGGTGAACCCATCGGCGCATCGGGCCTG